>CAKUEV010000322.1 GCA_934646845.1 uncultured Slackia sp. | reverse complement strand
GGTGGCGCCCATCAAGACCAATGTCTTGCTTTTGGGCGAGACGGGTGCGGGCAAAGAGGTCGTGGCGCGAGCGCTGCATCGTATGTCTGGACGCAAGGGGCCGTTTGTCGCAATCAATTGCGGGGCGATTCCCCGTGACCTCTTCGCGGCTGAGCTGTTTGGTTACGAGGCTGGCGCGTTTACGGGAGCTAAAGAAGGCGGTTCAATCGGAAAGATTGAAGCGGCCGAAGGCGGAACGCTGTTTTTGGACGAGATTGGCGAAATGCCCCTCGATTTACAGGTGGGCTTGCTGCGCGTCATTCAGGAACAAAGCGTCACGCGCCTTGGGTCGACCGAGCCGCATCAGCTTGACGTGCGTTTTCTTGCTGCCACGAATCAGAACGTTCGAAGCCTTATTAACGAGCGCCGTTTCCGTGCCGATTTGTATTATCGCCTGAGTATGGTGGAAATCTCCCTGCCGCCTTTGCGCGAGCGCGAGGGCGACGTGGCCTTGCTGGTTGAGCACTTCAATCGCGATTTGTCGGACTCGCTTCGTCTGCCGTGCACTCCTCTGCCCGAAGACGTTATGAAAGCGCTTGCGAATTACACCTGGCCTGGCAATGTGCGAGAGCTGCGCAACGTTGTCGAGCGCAGCCTTATTATGGCGGGAGAGGGTGCCAAGGTGACCCTCGAAGATTTGCCCGTTCATGTCGCGAACGCCGTATCGGTGGGCATGTCGTTTGAGGGCCCGGCGCTCTCGATGGCGGCGGTCGCTGGGCAGTCTGGACGTATGCCGTCCGCGGGCGCGGGCTTGCCAACGGGTATGTATTCGCCTTCGACGGCGTTCGAGCGCGCTGGGGCGGGAGCGTACGATAGGCCGTCGGCGGTAGGATATGGCTACCAGGCGTCGGCTCCTTTTGGCGAGGCTGCTTCTGGGACGTCGCCCTTCGGCGGTGCGGCTCCGTACGGCGGCGGCTTCGATGCGATGGCCGGTTTTGGATTGCGCGCGGCCGATGGGGCGAGCGAGATTTCGGCGGGTTGGCAATCGGGGGAATCGTATTCGGGGCAAGACCAGGATGCTGCTTTTTCTGCTGCCTCAAGCGCGGGGTTCCCTGCCGGAACCTCGAGCGCATTTCCTCAAGATGACGATCCGGCAGAGGCCGATCGCGCACGCATCGTCAAGGCGATTCGAGGGGCCGATGGCGATTTGCTTTTGGCGGCGGAACATTTGGGCGTGCCGTATGCCGCGCTTCGCAAGCGCATGGCTGAAGTTGGCATCAAGGTGAAAACCTCGATTGAAATCGAGTAAAACAAATGGCGGCCTCGTGCTTCGAGGCCGCCATTTGTGTTTATGGGCGCAGGCAATTATAGGCGCTAAGCGTAAGTCCGCTTAACTGTCCTTCGTGGGGTATTTCATGAGCTCGTCGATTGTGACGAACTTCCAGCCGTCGTGTACAAGTTTCGGCAGAGCGATGCGCAGGCCCTTGATGGTGTTCTCTCGATTTCCTCCGCCATCATGCATGAGCACGATATCGCCAGGCGTAACCCGGGAAAGCGCCGCCGCGATGCGGCTTGCCTCTGGTCGCTTCCAGTCGGTGGTGTCAACGTCCCATCCGATGTCGGCCACAATGAGGTCTTCAACGTTGCTCCATACCTCAGTGGGGAAGTTGCCTCCGGGCGCGCGCATCACGAAGCTTGGCTTTTGCCCGGTGGCGTCTTCAATCGCTTGAAAGCCCTTCGTGACCTCTTCGCGCTGTTGTTCGGCGCTCATATAAGAGAGATTCACGCTTTGGCCCTCGCCGGCAGCGTGGTCCCATGTGTGGGTCGCGACTTGGTGGCCTTCTGCAACTTCGCGTTTCACGATATCGACTCCGCTGCCCGAAATTCGATTGCCAACGGTGAAGAACGTGGCTTTCGCTCCATTGTCGCGCAGCACGTCGAGCAACTCGTTGGTGTCGTCCCATGGACCGTCATCAAAGGTGAGCGCCACGACCTTCTCGCCCCCCGTGTCGGGGTAGCAGCGTTTCATAACGGTATCGACGGGTTCACTTGCCACTTCGATGACCTGCTGTTTTCCGGAGACTTCACCCGTTTTGATCGTGCCTGAGCCATTTTGGCCTTGCTGGGCGATGATGTGCAGCGGCCCGTGGCCAATATCTTGAACGCCATGCGCGAGGGGCTGGTTTTCGGCGACGTGAGACGGCTCTTCGACGTCGGCCCCATTTGAGAAGTCGAGGCTTGCATGCCCGTCGAGTGGTGTGGCGGCGGCGGTGATGGGGTCGAGCGCCTGTCCGTCG
>CAKUEV010000321.1 GCA_934646845.1 uncultured Slackia sp. | reverse complement strand
TATCGGGATTCTTGTGGCCGAACACCAGAATCGAAGGCATAGGGTTTCCTCCTTGTTTCACTTCATACAAATCATAGTGAAACAGTGTACCATGGCAGCAACGCACGAGCCGATTCGTGTGAAATGACCCACAGAATTCCCAGCAGAAAGGCCGCGCATGAGGATCCTCGGCATTCGTGACATCATTGGGCCCATTATGATTGGCCCGTCGAGCAGCCACACGGCAGGCGCGCTGCGCATCGCGAGCATGTGTCGCCGTCTGCTCGCAGGCGAACCGCGCCAAGTCGCCTTTCATTTGTACGGCAGCTTTGCCCATACCTATCGCGGACATGGCACCGACAAGGCGCTCGTCGCCGGCCTGCTCGGTATGGCGGCCGACGATGAACGCATTCGCGATTCGTTCGAAATCGCCAAGCAACAGAATTTAAGCTTCGTCTTTGAGCCTCGACCGAATGAGCCGATGCCCCACCCCAACACCGTATGCATCGAGGTAACCGACTCTACAGGTTCGCACGTCTCTATGCGCGGCGAGAGCATTGGAGGCGGTGCCGCGGTTATCACGCGCATCAACGGCATTGACGTGCGCTTGACGGGCGAATATCACAGCATCGTCGTGAAGCAGCGCGATGTGGCGGGCGTATTGGCGCATATCGCAACGTGCCTATCGGTCTTCGACGTGAATATCGCCACGACGAAGCTGTTCCGCGAACGAAAAGGCGAGCTCGCCTACACCATCATGCAAACCGACGACGAAATCGACGAGCGCGTGGCCGCAAGCATCGCGAAGCATGGCGACATTTTCGACGTGCGCATCGTGAAGAGCGATCGCGCAAACGAAGCCGTGGCTCCGGTAAAAGGTAATGCGGAAAAGGCGGCCGGATTCGCGGCAGCATTCACGCCGCAGGAGGCTGCGGCGCGCTTTGAGGAACTTGATTTCGCGTGCGGCGCCGACATGCTTGCCTATTGCGAACGAGAGGGCGTTGCGATTTCCGAAGCAATGTGCCGCCGCGAACGATGCATGCTTGCAGCCGATGGCGTCGCGGTCGACAACACGCGACGCTATTTGGAACGCGTGCTTTCCGTTATGCGCGAATCGGCAACGGCGCCCATAACATCGCCCGTGCGCTCGATGGGCGGCCTTATCGGCGGTGAGGCAGCCGCACTTTCGAGGCCCGAAGCGAATGTCGCAACCGGCGCCGCCGCGAAGAGCATCGCCGACCCCCTGCTCGCCCGCGCAACCACCTATGCCATGGCCGTTCTTGAGACGAACGCGTCTATGGGACGCATCGTTGCCGCCCCTACCGCTGGCTCGTCAGGCGTTGTGCCCGCAATGCTCCTTGCGGCACAAGACGAGCATGGATTCAGCGATGGAGAGCTCATCAGCGCGCTCGCTAATGCCGCGGCGATTGGGTATCTGATCACGAGAAACGCCACGGTGGCGGGAGCCGAAGGCGGCTGCCAGGCCGAAGTTGGCGCCGCGAGTGCCATGGCCGCGAGCGCGGCATGCGAGCTTTTCGGAGGAACGCCCGCGCAATGCTTTGCGGCGGCGAGCAATGCGCTTTGCGGGCTCATGGGCCTGGTGTGCGACCCCGTCGCAGGCCTGGTCGAAGCGCCCTGTCAGAAACGCAACGCCACGGGCGTCGCCAACGCAATCGTATCGGCGCAAATCGCGCTCGCGGGCATTGGCAACCTCGCAAACTTCGACGAAACCGTTGAAGCCATGCGACGCGTGGGGAATTCCCTCCCCTTCGAACTTCGAGAAAGCGCGCTCGGCGGCCTTGCCGCAACGCCTTCCGCATGTGCATTCTGCGAAGGCTGCATGAACTAACGAACCGACGGATGTGCTGCAAGCTCGTGCTAAACGCTGCGAGCATGCAACACATCCGTCGCGCCCTTCTCGCGTGCTAAATGCTCGCAGCGTTTAGCACATCCCCGCCGCGCACCACTCGCGCTGAAGCATCAGAAAACCGCACAAACGCTAGCGAACCACGTCCCCTTGGTAGCCCGCAATGCCACCGATATTCTCAACCTTGGTGTAGCCCGATCGTTTCAAAAACGAGAATGCTTGACCGCTTCTCGACCCCGTGAGGCAATGGACGAAAATCGGGGTGTCCTTTTCCGGATATTCCTGACGTACGCGCTCGATGTTGTTAAGGGGGATGTTGACGCTCCCGGGAATATGCCCCTGCCCGTACTCTTCTTCGCTGCGAACATCGATCAAAACCGCGCCCTCGGTCGCGCGCCACCGGTCAACGCCCCTGTTGATCGTAGCTCCCGTAATCAG
>CAKUEV010000320.1 GCA_934646845.1 uncultured Slackia sp. | reverse complement strand
CACACTCGCCAATATTGCCCGTGCCCTGGTACATATTGCTCCAGATGGAACCGAACTCGCCAGCGGAGTACAGGTTCTCGATCGGGTTGCTGCTCTGCCTACACCGCGACACCCGTCGCAAGCACGATCGCCGTTGCGACTACAATAGCTTCCACAATCGTGATGCCGTTCGAAAGCCCGGCAAGCTTTTCATCGCCGCCGCACCATAACGTGAACGTAGGACCCATAGCGCTCGCCGGTGCCCACAAAAGAATGCACACGACCAGCTTTGTCATGAAATCAAACGGCAAGAAAGCAAGAGCCAACACGCAGAACGCGATTGAAAACAGAGCACGCGCGCCGAGGATGACCGCAACCTTCTTGAGCTTTGCACCCGCCGACGTGAAACCAATCATAAGGCCGAGCATGAGCATAGCGCAAAACGCGTTCGCATTCGCGATGGGCTCAGTAAACGCGACGATCTGCTGCGGAATTTGAATATCGAAAATCGCAAGCACGATCAAAACGAGATACGCGTCAAACGGCAACGAGCTGAACAGGCGCTTTACGACGAATTTCAAAGGCTGTTCGATTGGCCCCTTGCCCGTTCTCACAATAAGGCCCGTTAGCGCATAGGCGCCGCCTGTCATCATCATGGCGTTTCCCGCATCGAACATGCATACCGCAACAGCCATTTCGGGTGAAAAAAGCGCCTGAACGTACGGCAGCGCGAAGCAGCCGATGTTGAAGCCGCAAATATTGAGCATGTAGAAGATTCGGTCGGCCCGCTCGCAGCGCCGGCTCGCGATTGCGGCCACGGCGTACGGAATGAACGCGCACGCGAGTCCAATGGGAACGAGTATCAGAAGCTGCGGCGTGAACTGGGCACTTCCGAACGCGTGCACCACCGAGCAAGGCAGCGTGAACGTGAACACGATTTTCGACACAACCTCGCCAGGACGCTTTCCGAACGAGCCCGATCGCCCAGCGACGTACCCAGCGACGATTATCGCCACGAATGCCGCAACCTTTATTAAAACGCCTTCCACGGCGCCGCCTCCCTTAATACAAGAAAAGATACGTTACCTCGAGCAAAGCAATCGAGAATGCCGCAGGCGCAACGATTGCCAACACGCCACCGTGCGATTCGTCACCATGTCGCCACGTCATTCGCCAACATGCCACCGGACTGCTCGCTGATACGCAACCGATTCGTTCGTCAGCATGCCACTGCACCGTTCGCGAGCATACTGTCGTGCTATTCACCAAGATGCCACCGTGACGCCCGTTAACACACCAGCTCGCCCGCTTGAGTCCCAAGCAACCAAAAAAGGCGCCAGCCGAAGCCAGCGCCTGATTTCATGCTATGAAGCGAGCCTTATTCCTGGGGCTCCTTCTTGCCGAAGCACTTCCAGCGAAGGAACTGCACGAGCACCACGACCATGAAGATGATGCCAACATAACCCACGAACGGGTAAATGATATTGATGAGCACCGAGAACTTGAACTGGCCGCCAATGAGGAAGATCACTGCCAGCGCGATGAGCATCGCACGGTACTTCACGAGATCTTTGTCATCCTTCACGAACAGGTTCGCGACAGAAATCATCATAGGAACGATCGTGTTGTAGATCATGATGATAAGAATCGCCGCGTAAATCGCGCCCATCACAGGGTTGAGCATCTTGGCAAACTCAAGGCCGGGAACCTCAAGCATGCAAACCTGGTCGTACGTGGTGAGCATGCCAAAGTTCAACGCAAGCGCGCACAGGCCCAGCAGAATGCCGCCGAGCAGGCCGCCCCACAGGGCTTCCTTGCCGCTTTTCGCCTGCGTGCCGACCTTGGAAATGAACGGAACGCCAGCAACGATGTTGTGGGCAACATAGTTCAAGGCAGTCACGATAATGACGATCCACAGCGGAGCCGCGAAATCGACGGCGCGCAGCACGTTGCCCGAAGCGTCGGCAGCGGCAACCATCGCGTCGGCATTAGCAAGGTTGCCCCAGTTCATCGCAGCAGTCACAAGGGACACGCCAACCAAGAACACGATGCAAATGGGAGCCGTGGAACCCAGAACTTTGGTCAGCTTTTCCAGACCGAGCCATGCGCTGCCCAAGGCGATAAGCGCCATAACCGTAGAACCGGCAACCGCGGGAATGCCGAAGTACTGCTCGAACATCGCACCCGAACCAGACGTCATGACGATGCCGACCAGGAAGCAGAACAGCACCGAGAAAATATCCATGAACGTGCCGAAATACTTGCCGCAGTAGTGGCGGAATGCGGAGAAGTGCTCCGATTTCGCGAACTTCCAGCCG
>CAKUEV010000319.1 GCA_934646845.1 uncultured Slackia sp. | reverse complement strand
GTCGTCGCCTGAGCGTGAAATGCAAATGAAGGCCGTGGAGGAAACCTTACAGCAAATCGATGCGCAAACCGTTCCGCGCATCACCGTGTTCAATAAAATCGATTTGGTCGATGACACGCAGGCGGCGGCGCTTGCTCGATTGCACCCAGGTGCGGTGTTCGTGTCGGCGGCAACGGGGCAGGGGTGCGACGAGCTTATCGAGGCCATCGCGCGCGCCGCTACGGCTACGGAAGAAACTATGAATGTCGTTGTGCCGTTTTCGCGCGGCGATTTGGTATCGCTCGCTCACTCGAAATGCACCATCATAGCTGAGGTGTTTGATGAAGATGGAGCGAATCTCACGGTTCGCATTCCTCGCGATTTATTGAGGCAATTTGAGCCCTATAAAGCTTCGTGAGAAATGTAAGGCCCCTGGTACTTCGTTGGACAACGGAGCACCAGGGGCCTGCGTAGTTCTTGCTACGATTTAAGGTTGCAGCGATTTAGAGACGACGAAAGACCGCGACGACTTTGCCGGCGATGGAGACGTTCTCGCGCACGATGATGGGCTCCATCGATGAATTTTCGGGCTGCAAACGCACGTGACCCTTTTCTTTATAGAAGCGCTTCACCGTTGCGCCATCGTCGACAATGGCGACCACGATATCGCCGTTGTTGCAGGTGGGTTGTTCTTTCACGGCAACATAATCGCCATCGTTGATGCCGATTTCGATCATGGAATCGCCGCGAACCTTCAAGAGGAACGAGCTTGAATCTCCCACAATTTCGACGGGCAGGGGAATGGTTTCCGTTACGTTCTGCTCGGCAAGAATGGGCAAACCCGCAGCAACGTTACCAACAACGGGAAGCGAGACCACATCGGAAAACGCCCCGGCACCGACTGGTTCGAGTTCGGGTTCTTTCGCCTTTTGCTCGCGACCCACGATGGTAATGCATCGAGACTTCAAAGGGTCGCGATGGATGTAGCCCTTTTCCTCAAGCGTTTTCAAATGCACATGCACGGTAGAAGGCGAGGAGAGGCCTAACCCGTCGCAAATATCGCGAACTGTAGGGGCAATGCCCGTTTCATCGATTTGCTGTTCGATGAAATCAAGCACAGCCTTTTGCTTCTTCGTTATTTTCTTGGTGTTCTTGACCTCTTCGGCGCCCATGCGAACTCCTGTCGAACAAATGTTTGAAAAATCATTGACACGAACTTTTGTGCGATTTATTATAACCACGAACAAAGGTTCGTTGCAAGTGCTATTCGAAGGAGTTGCCATGAAAACGGTTGTTAACAGCGCAAAGCCCGCTTATCCCTCATATGACCAGGCCGATTTCTTTGATGGCACCGCGGCGCGCAAAATCGAACATGGGGTTCGCATTATTCCGGTCGACCGTCGTTCCGTCCTCGCGTCTGGAGCAAATACGCAGGGAGCAACGCGTCGCAGCGAAGCAAATGCCCGCGCGTACGCTCCTCATGTCCAAAGCGCTTCAACGGCAACGTTCCGCGACGATCTTGCATTTTCGGTACGTGCTCTTGGCGCATTCGAGCTTCTTGGGCCCAACAACGAAACCGTCGCTAACCATGCGTCGATCAAAGCTGCGCCCTCGTTTTCGAAGCTTACTGCCGCAGGGTTCGTCGCCTTTCTTGCAACGCTTTTCGTTATCGCGATTTAGCTCCATCTTCGCCCGCCGTCGCTTTTGCTGCATTAAGCGACGGCGTGGCGCTGCGTACGTCGTTCCCATTGCGACAATGCATCTGTCGCCGTACTCGATTGACTGTCGCTATATGCAACTTTACGGTGGGTCGATTCGAGTTTTACTGTTCGCCCCGCCCTCTTTCTTATCGTGTATATTCTTTTTCGTTTCGACGGCTTTCGCTTCAAGCGTGTATCATGAACGGCATATTGTCGACTCGTACGCTTGCTTCGCTCTGTGCGAGGTGGGTATGATTGGAGGGCATATGCGCTGCCCCGTTTGTGGCCACCCCGAATCTAAAGTCGTTGATTCTCGTCCCTCCGATGAGTTCAACTCAATTCGCCGTCGTCGTGAATGCCTGAAATGCGGAAACCGTTTTACGACCTACGAACGTCTTGGCGATAACCCGATTATCGTTGTAAAATCCGATGGCACGACGCAAGTCTTTGACCGCGAGAAGCTTTATCGCGGTATTAGCATCGCGTGCGCTAAGCGCCCCAATATTCCGAACGAAAAGAAAGCGGAAATTATCGACGACATTGAAGCCGAGCTTCGTGCTGCAGGCCGTCTCGAGATCAAATCGAAAGATCTTGGCGATATTGTTCTTGAGCATCTGCGCGGCCTCGATGACGTTGCCTATATC
>CAKUEV010000318.1 GCA_934646845.1 uncultured Slackia sp. | reverse complement strand
GCGTTCGCCCGATTGCACGACGTTGAGACGAGCGATGGGCATATCACCCGGCACGAAGTGCTTCACGAGGCATGCTGCCATGCATGCCTTGCAGCCGATGCATTTGCGTGGGTCTGCGATTACGAACTTATTGCCCATAGATGTCTCCCCCTTTCCTTGTTCCCCTTTGCTTTTTCGCCGCTTTCTCTGCCGGGCTTCTTGTAAGGCTCCCCAGTCTTTTCATGGGCCCGGCACAGGTTTCGACGTAGTTAACAATAAACCTCCTTCATAATTTCTTCAAGATAAATATCGGGCAAAATTATTCTTGAGCACGGTTAAAAGGGGGTCTAAAAAGGTGGTCATTTTTTGGTATGTGTTGCACTATTGGCTGATTTAGACCGTTTTTTACGAATGAAATGAAAATGCCTTGGACAAGTTTCGATTCCTGTCCAAGGCATTAGTCGAGAAAAATTTTTTTTCGTATGAGCGAGAAGTTTCGATTGAATAAGTATGCGATTATTTCGCAAAAATGCGCTGGAACTCGCGCAATGCCTGCATATCTTGCAGGTATGTGTCGGCGTTCACGAGCGCGACCTGCGCTTGTCCGCCTTGGCTAATGAATATGGGCTCGTCGCTCTCGATTGCCTCTTGGGCTATTGAGGCAAAATTTGTGCCGAGCTCTTCGGCGCTGTAGTGCTTTGCCATGACTTCTCCCCTTTCGATGCGGTTCGATCGTCGTCCATGACGTCTTGGTGGTGGATTATAGCTTTAATGGTTCCTCTGTACAGGGGATTTGTCGAATATGGTCGCGCGTGATGTTTTGGGGCTGCTTTGAAAAGCGCCTGTGCGATTTCCGGCGTGTTGCGGTGTCCAAAAATGTCGTGGGCCCCCTAAAATGGCTTCCAGAACTGAGGAATCATCGTATTTTCAAGGTGATTTGAATGTAAAATAATGTCATTACAAAAGTTGTTCAAACATGAATAAGGAGGCTGAGAAAGTGGCGAAAGATGCCCTTCTGCAGGTTCGAATTTCACCTGAATTGAAGCAGTCGGCGGAAGATGTGTTCTCAAGCCTTGGCCTTACGACGTCTGAGGCTGTTCGGCTGTTTTTGACCAAGAGCGTTCAAGAGCAAAGGCTGCCTTTCGAGCTGTCTTCGGAGCGTCCTTCGGGCAAGCTCGAAGCGTTCGGCGCACTGAATATATTCGCAAGCCCCTCCAAACGCGACCAAGAGCGCAGCGCATGGATTTCTTCCCTGAACGAGAAAGGTGGACAATAGCCATGGCAACGATTCTCGACGAGACGGCGATCCTTCGCTATTTGCTCAAAGATAATGTGCATCAAGCCCAACGTGTTGCTGATGTCATTACAAGTGGTGAAGCATACGTTTATCCGGAAATTATTACGCGCGTGTGCGTTGTTTTGCGTGACGTGTATCGCGTTCCGCGTTCGGTTATTGCTCGCGTGCTCGATTGGCTTCTCGATGATGTGAATGCGCCTGAGAAGCCCGAGATTCGTTTGGCGGTGCGTTATTTCGGGTCGACGGCCATGGACTTCACCGATTGCATGATGATCGCGCGCAATGTGCGTTCGGGCCATGCGATTTTGAGCTTCGATAAAGCTATTTTGAAAAAAGCGCTCATGTAATCGATTCTGACGGTCGTTCATACGTTTCGCTACTCCATATTAGAGTTGCTTGATTAAAACGCCGCAGAACGCTTCTGGTGAGGTCGTTTTTTCTGCGTTGAAAGCACGTAAGGCTCGCTGGCGCTTTTGCCCGCGAGCCTTACTAATATATATGCTTGAGCTTCACGAATCGCTTCTTTGAACACCGTTTCATCACATTTGCTAGAACTGAACATGACCCCTTTGATGTTCATGCCAAACTCCAGCACAATAGGAATCCATAAAGAGAGGTCTCAAGGCGTCGGCCTTGCATCTGGAAGGATATTCCTATGCTGAAAGTTTCGAAAACCGCACTGCTCTTCATCGCCGGTATCGTTTGGCTCGCGGCAGGCGTGAATATCGCTCGACTCGGCATTCTTTCGTTCGGCCAAATGAGCCAGGGCGTGTGGTGGCTGCTCATCATCGGCGCAATCGCCGTATTCACCGTGTTTCATATCAAGATTTTCTCGAAGATGGTCGGAAAGCACGCGAACCGCATCGCCGGTTACGTTGAGGACAAAATCGCTTTCTGGCGCTTCTTCGATGCCTCTGGCTACATCATGATGGCCATCATGATGACGGGCGGCATGAGTCTTCGTGCCTTTGGCCTCGTGCCGAATTGGTTCATCGCCTTCTTCTACACCGGCCTCGGCATTGCCTTGGCGCTTTCGGGCATGAGCTTCCTGG
>CAKUEV010000317.1 GCA_934646845.1 uncultured Slackia sp. | reverse complement strand
GTGCACAAGCTGCTCGAGTATTCCGACGGTGGAGACTCCGATTCGGCGAACAGCGTGGCCGACCCGTGGTTCACGGGCGATTTCGAAACGACGTACGAAGACGTGGTTCGCGGCTGCGAGGCGTTGCTGGCGTATATGCGCTAGGCGTTGCGCTCGGTTTTCTCAAATTGCGTCGAATTCCTCTATGACATTTAGTAAACAGCACTGAGATTTTCTCAAAAGGTGCTTGCATCATTTTATGAGGGTGTTAGAGTACCAACTTGTTAGCACTCAGGCATATGGAGTGCTAACACTCTTCCCAATCTTTGGTTACAACAGGCAGTGGAGAAAGGACATTCCATGAATCTCAAGCCTTTGGGTGATCGCGTTATCGTTAAGCGCGACGAAGCTGAAACCAAGACCGCGTCGGGCCTCTACATCGCTTCGAGCGCTCAGGAAAAGCCTCAGACCGGCATCGTTCTGGCCGTTGGCGAAGGCAAGCGCGATAAGGACGGCAACCTTATTCCGGTTCCCGTCAAGGAAGGCGACCGTGTGCTGTATGGCAAGTTCGGCGGCACCGAAGTGACCATCGAGGGCGAGGACGTGCTCATCATGCGCGCCGACGACCTCTATGGTGTTTACACCGCGTAAAGCAAACCTTAGAAACCAAAGCGAATTCGGTAATTAAGTTTCCAAAAGAAACTACCCATTGAAGGAGCAATCACAATGGCTAAAGACATTAAATTCCAGGCCGAGGCCCGCAGCGGCCTTGCTGCTGGCGTCACCAAGCTGGCTGACGCCGTTAAGGTGACCCTTGGCCCCAAGGGTCGCTACGTCGCTCTTGAGCGTACCTATGGCGCTCCCACCATCACCAACGACGGCGTGACGGTTGCCAAGGAAGTCGAGCTCGAGGATCCCGTGGAGAACATGGGCGCCCAGCTCGTGAAGGAAGCCGCAACCAAGACCAACGACGGCGCGGGCGACGGTACCACCACTGCAACCCTGCTCACCGATGTTATCGTGACCGAGGGTCTGCGCAACGTCACCGCTGGCGCGAACCCGCTGGCCGTCCGTCGCGGCATTGAGAAGGCCACCGAGGCTATCGTTGAGGCCATCAAGGCTGACGCCATCCCGGTCGAGGACAAAGAGCAAATCGCCAATGTCGGCACCATTTCCGCGGGCGACGAGGTCATTGGCACCAAGATCGCCGAGGCTATGGAAGTCGTCGGCAAAGAAGGCGTCATTTCCGTTGAGGAATCCCAGACCTTCGGCATCGACATCGAGACGGTCGAGGGCATGCAGTTCGACAAGGGCTACATCTCCCCGTACATGGCTACCGACATGGAGCGCATGGAAGCCGTTCTGAAAGACCCGTTCATCCTGCTCACCGACCAGAAGATTTCTTCCATCCAGGACTTGCTGCCGGTGCTCGAGGAAGTTTCCAAGTCTGGCCGCCCGTTGCTCATCATTTCCGAGGATTTCGAGGGCGAGGCTCTGGCTACCATCCTGTTGAACAAGCTGCGTGGCACCTTCACCTGCGTTGCCGTTAAGGCTCCCGGCTTCGGCGATCGCCGCAAGCGCATGTTGGAAGACATCGCCATCGTTACCGGCGGTCAGGTTATCACCCCCGATTTCGGCATGACGCTCGCCGACGCGAACGTGACCATGCTTGGCCATGCGAAGACCGTCAAGGTCACCAAGGACGCCACCACCATCGTCGATGGCGACGGCGACAAGGCTGCCATCCAGGACCGCATCGACCAGATCAAGGCCGAAATGGAGCACACCGACTCCGACTTCGACCGCGAGAAGCTGCATGAGCGCCTGGCCAAGCTGGCTGGCGGCGTTGCGGTGCTGCGCGTTGGCGCTGCCACCGAGGCTGAGCTCAAAGAGAAGAAGAGCCGCATCGAGGACGCCCTGCAGGCGACCCGCGCGGCTGTTGAAGAGGGCATCGTTGCTGGCGGCGGCGTAGCGCTGCTCCATGCCCTGCCCGCTCTCGACGCCGTTGATTGCGCGAACCACGACGAGGAAGTTGGCGTTGCCATCATCCGCAAGGCTCTCGAGGCTCCTATGCGCACCATCGCCCAGAACGCTGGCTTCGAAGGCTCCGTTGTGGTCGAGAAGGTTAAGGGCATGAAGAAGGGTGAAGGCCTGAACTGCGCTAATGGCGAGTATGGCGACATGATTGCCATGGGCGTTTCCGACCCTGTGAAGGTTACCCGCACCGCTCTGCAGTCCGCGGTTTCCGTTGCTGGCCTCATTCTGATCACTGAGTGCTCCATCAACGAGATCCCCAAGGACGGTCCCGATTTGAGCGCTCTCGCTGGCGCCGGCGCCGGCATGGGCGGCATGATGTAGGTCGAGAAG
>CAKUEV010000316.1 GCA_934646845.1 uncultured Slackia sp. | reverse complement strand
ATAATCGCCTTGAAAGCTGAAGATCGGTGGCTCATCTCCATTACCGACATACCGCAACCGCGATAATCGAGCATTTCTTCGGCAGCTTCACGAAGCACGCTCTCGGGCAGCACCGCGGGACCCGCGGAGAAGTTGTAAACCCTACCCATGTCGATGACCCCCTTTTCTTCAACGAGAGATTTTTAGTGTCTAAATACCGTATTGTAATTCAAATGCGAGCGAAACAGTGCACTTTATTTGACTAGAGTGAAGAATTCACCGAATCATCCCGTTCCCCCTTTGCGGGATGCGTGAGGAATTGGGCGGTTCGCTACCGTTCGCCTTCGGCTCACTATGCGCTCACCTCGCTGCGTTTCGTTTTGAGATGAAAAGCAAGGATGAACGCAGAGCCATTTCCTCACGCATCCCGCAAAGGGGGGAACAAGAGGGTCGAATGCGCTGAAAGCGATGAGGACGGAAGACCCGTCCCTTGATCTTTCCGCATACCGCGAGAATCGCCCATTAAACAACTTCCACGAGAATATGATGCAGCAGATTCCCAAGACCGCGCGAAGATTAAAATCGTCCCCGGGTTTCCAGGGGCGACCGATCAGACCTATTCGATTCCGAGCACCTGCATCACAAGCAGCGCGACGGTGAGTATCGTAACGATGGCCACGGTGAACCAAATAAGACCTCGTCCCACAACGCCACTCGCATACTTTCCCATAATGCGCTTATCGGCTGCAATAAGAGCCATGAACACAAGCAGCACCGGCAGCACAACACCATTGATAAACTGCGCAGTAAGCATGATATTCATAAGGTTGAGACCCGGAATAAGCACCACAATCGCCGAGAACACGATGACGGAAGTAAAAATGCCCTTGAACATGGGCGCTTCCTTCCACGTGAAGTCGACGCCGGCCTCCCAGCCAAATGCTTCGCAAATAACGAACGATGTCGTGAGCGGCAGCACGCACGCAGCCAAGAAGCTCGCCGCGGTAAGGCCAGCCGCGAACAGGATTTGCGCGTATTCGCCCGCAAACGGAGCAAGCGCGGTAGCGGCATCCTGCGCGGAATCGATCGAAATGCCCTGCGGATAGAGCACTGCGCCCGTGGTAACGATAATGAACCAGGCGACCAAGCAGGCAACAATCGTACCAGCCGTCACATCAACCTTCTGCAGGAACATTTCCTCATGGTCGGTTCCAACGCCTTTATCGACAACGTTGCTTTGTGCAAAAAACATCATCCACGGCGCAATGGTGGTACCAATCATCGAAATAACAAGCGAAATGAAATGCACGTTCGCAGGAATCTGCGGCACCACGGTAGCATGGGCAACATCACCCCAGTTGGGACCAGCCAAAAACGCAGCAACGATATACGTCACGAACACGAGGGAAATCGCAAGGAAAATCTTCTCGACGCTTTTATAGCTCCCCTTCACCACGAGCAGCCACACGATCACGGCGGAAATAGGCACGCTTACCCAGGTAGGCACGCCGAAAAGCCCCATGCCCGATGCAATACCGGCAAATTCGCTGAACGTCGTAGCGACGTTGCCAATAAGCAGCGCGCACATGGCGAAAGCGGTAAGACGAATGCCGAAACGTTCACGAATAAGGGCAGCGAAGCCTTTGCCCGTTACCGCGCCCATGCGAGCAGCGGTCATTTGCACGACGAGCAACAACACGCACATCACAGGGATAACCCAAAGCGTGGCATAGCCGAAATCGGCACCCGCCGTGGAATACGTCGAAATGCCGCCAGCATCGTTGCCGGCCATGGCGCTTACGACGCCAGGACCCATAGCTGCAAGCACGAGCAGGAAGAACGGCTTCTTTTTCTCGTCGCCCGACTCCTCTGTGGCGGGGGAATCGGAAGCGGCTTCCGCGAGCTCCGGCTTTCCCGCCTTGCGCGCGGCGTATTCAGCCTCGCGGCGTTCCTGCATGACCTCGTCATACGTCGCATCGCGACGAGCGGCGGCCATTTACAGCACCCCCGCGATTTCGAGCACGATGAGCGTATACACGGCAAGAGCCGCCGCGCCGCCGATAACGCCGGCGACCACCGTAAGGGCACGCGACGTATTCTTCTCGCTCTCGGTGCTTTCCTCCATGACCTCCATGGCGTCGTCGACAGTAACCAAGCCGAGCATGCGTCCCGATTCGTCAACGACAGGCAACGCGACCATGTCATATTTCGAGATATCGGCAGCAACCTCTTCTTCATCCTCATCGGGCGGCACAGAGATGATCTCGGTGTACATGATGTCTCTGAGCTGCGATTCGCGATGCGCCAGCACCAGCGTGCGCATCGACAGCACGCCGACGAGCTTTTCGGAGTCTTCCTCGAGCACATACACGA
>CAKUEV010000315.1 GCA_934646845.1 uncultured Slackia sp. | reverse complement strand
GATAGAGCCCTCGAGCGTTTCGCTCGTCTGTTTGATGACGCGCTTGAGCATGGCGTCGACGTCAGCATCGGTCACCTCGCGACGCTCGTTGACCTCGATGTTCTTGATCTCGCCGTGCACCTGGCGCAGAATATCGCGGCGCACATTGTCGTGCGCCTTCATCGCAGCCTTGATTTCGTCTTTGAGCTCTTCGTATTTCATGAGTGCCTCTTTCTAAAGTGCCATCTATCTGCGAGTATAGCGCGAACGCGTACGCGTGTGGAAAACGGCAAGCCAAAACCACGCATGAAGGAGCACGAAGCGGTGCGGGCGTTGGGTGCAAGTTTACGCGAGAGGCGCACTGCGCGAGCAGCATGCCGAAAATCTGTTCAAAAAGGTGCTCGAATGTGGCGTTTTCACCTCGCGCAAATCGAGGCTAAGCAATTCGTTGCAGAAAACCCCAGGTCACACTACTCTACGCGATGACAGAAGCGCGCGTGGACATGGATTGTTGCCACATTCGAGGCCGTTTTTGAACAAGTTAGCGAATGCGTTTGCCACGCAGAATGACGCCCGCGACATTCAGGTCGGCATCGAGCAGCACCACGTCGGCAATTTTGCCCGCGTCGAGGCTGCCGCGCTCGTCGAACACGCCAATTGCGCGCGCAGGGTTTTCCGTCGCAGCGCGCACAGCCACCTCGAGCGGCAAGCCCATTTCGGTAGCGGCAACCCTCATGCAGCCCATCAGGTCGGTCGCGCTGCCGGCCAGCGTGCCGTCGTGCAGCGTGGCATGCGAGCCGTTCTTCGTCACGGCCTGCCCGCCCAGGCTATATTCACCATCGGGCATACCGGTGGCTTCCATGGAATCGCTGATCAGAATCATGCGCTCAGCGCCAAACATCGAGAACGCAAGGCGCACCATAGCAGGGTGAATGTGCACGCCATCTGCGATGATCTCGGGAGTCGCGCCCGCCTCAAGCGCCGCGGGAATCACGCCCGGCTTGCGGTGATGCAGCCCTGGCATGGCGTTGTACAAATGCGTCACATGCTTGGCGCCGCGACGGAACGCCTCGGCCGCCTGATCGTAGCTCGCGCACGTATGGGCAACGGAAATGCGCACGTCATCGTGCATTTCGTCGACGAATTCGAGCGCGCCGGGCTCCTCGGGGGCGATATCGACAAGCTTGATCTTGCCACCCGACGCATTCTGCAGGCGACGGAACATCGCCGCATCGCACTGCTGCACATAGGCGGGGTTTTGGGCGCCCACCTTTTCGGGGCTGATGAACGGGCCTTCCACGTTAATGCCCACCAGCGTGGCGGCATCGGGGGCGTCGATATGCTCTGCGGCGCATTCCATAATGCCCGCGAGCTTTTCTTCGGGGAACGTCATGGTCGTGCCGCACCACGCGGTTACGCCGCGGCTGGCCTCATAACGCGTGATGGCGTCAATCGACTCATGCGTGCCGTCGCAGAAATCGTGCCCCACCGCGCCGTGGGAATGCACGTCGACCAAGCCAGGAATGGCGAGCAGCCCCTTGGCGTCGATAGCCTCGCCCACCTCGTCGCCGGTCGCAACAATGCGGTCGCCCTCGATGAAGATATCGCCTTCAACGAATTCGCCGTTCTTAAAAACTTTCGCACCAGCAATTTTCAGCATGCCGCGCTTCCTTTCGTTATAGGCAAGGAAGACCCTGCCTCGATTCAATTCCGGACCAGGTGAAATGCACGCTGCGAGCCATGAAGATGGTGTCGCGACACGCGCGCAGCGTCAACGCTTTGACGAAACGTTGCGCGAGGGCCAGCCCCGCACGCCTAGCCCAAAAAAGAAGCGGCCGCAGGGGCCGCTTCCTCGGTTTCACTATTCGTGGCAGCCGCAGCCTTCGCCATGTTCGTGATCGTGGTCGCAATCGCAATCGGGATCGCCGCAACCGCAGCCGTCATCGGCAAGGTCGCCGCACAGCGAGAACGCCGCCTCGTCCACAATGGCCACCGCATTGGGATGGAACTGCAGAATGGACGCGGGAACCTCGGGGGTCACGGGGCCGAAGAAAGCATCGCGCACGATTTGCGCTTTGTCTTCGCCGCTCACCACGACGAGCACCTGCTTGGCAGCCATGATGGTGCCAATGCCCATGGTGTATGCCTGGCGGGGCACCTCGTCGGCGGAATCGAACAGGCGGCTGTTCGCGTTAATGGTGGATTCCGTGAGGTCGACACAGTGGGTTTCCTTCGGGAATTCGGGCGCGGGCTCGTTGAAGCCGATGTGACCGTTGTGGCCCAAGCCCAGAAGCTGCAGGTCAACACCGCCGGCGAGCAGGATGGAAGCCTCGTAGGCATCGCATGCGGCCTGAGCGTCGGGGTTGGCGCCATTGGGC
>CAKUEV010000314.1 GCA_934646845.1 uncultured Slackia sp. | reverse complement strand
ATAATGACGAAGAAATTGCTCATGGGCAACGAGGCCTTCGCGCATGCCGCGCTCGAGGCGGGCGTTGCCGTGGTCGCAGGCTATCCGGGCACGCCCTCGAGCGAGCTTATCGAAACCGTTGCGAAGCGCGTGCAGGCGGGTGCCGCCGAAAACGTGCATGTTGAATGGTCAACCAATGAAAAGGCAGCGCTCGAGCTGCTCGCCGGCGCGTCGTATGCCGGCGCGCGTACGCTGTTCACTTGCAAGCAAGTTGGCCTCAACGTCGCGAGCGACCCGCTCATGAGCTTGAATTATGTGGGCGTCGAGGGCGGCTGCGTCATCTATGTGGCCGACGATCCGGGCCCTATTTCGTCACAGACCGAGCAAGATACGCGTCGTTTTGCGTCGTTCGCCAAGATTCCTGTGTTCGACCCATCGAGCGTTGAGCAGGGCGTTGAAATGCTCCCGCGCGCCTTCGCGCTTTCTGAACGCTATCGAACGCCGGTTATCGTGCGTCCAACGACGCGCGTGTGTCACTCGTCAACGTTCGTCGATGTGGCGGAAAAAACGCAGGGCGCGCCCGTGAAGGGCTTCGCGAAAGACGATTCTCGATGGGTTATTTTTCCTGCGCGAGCATATCGCGGACATAAAGAAACCAACGGCCGATTGGCGAAGATTGCCGATGAATTTTCAGGCGTATGCGCTTCCGAGACGCCGAGTGGTTTGGCGTCGGAAGACCTTTCTCGCTTCAACCCCATTGAAAATCACGGCAATGCGCCGAAAATCGGCATCGCGTGCGGCGGCGTGTCGACCGCGTATGCGAAAGAAGCGCTTTCGATTCTTGAGCGCGCGGCAAAACAAGCGGCTTCTGCGGCTGGTGTTGTCGGCGGCGAGGCCCTTCCGAGTTATCGTTTCATGCAAATCGGCACGCCGTTTCCGTTTCCCGAGGTCCGCGTGGATGAATTCCTCGATGGCCTCGATGCTGTTATCGTGTTCGAGGAACTTGATTCGGTCATTGAAGACGGCCTCGTTCATGTGGTCGGCTTGCGTGCGGCGCGAGGCAAGAGTGCTCCTCGGGTTCTTGGCCGTGCGTCGGGCGCGTGCCGCGATGCCGGCGAGAACGACGCCGATGATATTGCTGAGCGTTTGAGCAAGTTCTTTGATGAAGCCTTGCTGCGTCGCGAGGGTGTTTCAGGCGACGAGCTCATGCGTAAAATTGAAGAACGCGCCAATGCGCGAGCTCGTGCGCGCGAAGCCGCGGCGCCCAATCTCGATATCGAGCTTCCCGCACGCCCACCGGTGTTGTGCGCAGGCTGCCCCCATCGTGGTTCGTTTTACGCATGCAAGCAAGCGCTCAAGAAAATGCGCGTTCGCGGTATCTTTTCGGGCGATATCGGCTGTTACACCTTGGGCAATGCCAAACCGCTCGATGCTGTGGATACCTGTTTGTGTATGGGCGCGGGCATCACGATGGCGCAAGGCCTCGGCGTTGTCGATTCTGCGGCGAAACAGCTCGCTTTCGTGGGCGATTCGACGTTTTTCGCGAGCGGCATCACGGGCGTTGCCAATGCCGTATACAACCAGCACGACATCACGGTGTGCGTGCTCGACAATTCCACCACGGCCATGACGGGCGGGCAGCCGCATCCTGGTACGGGCAACACGCTCATGGGGTCGAAAAGCGCGCCGCTTTCTATCGAACGCGTCCTCGAGGCGCTTGGCGTGGAATGCATCGAGTTCGCCAACCCCCATCATCTTGATGAGAGTATCGATGCGGTCACGAAGGCGGTTTCTTTCGAGGGCCCGTCGGCGGTTGTCTTCCGCGCGCCGTGCGTGAATCTCGTTAAACCTGAGGCTCCTGTTTCGATCAATGCGGAAACATGCACGGGCTGCAAGAAGTGCATTACGGCGATAGGGTGTCCCGCCATCGGATTCAATGGCGAGGTTGCTACGATTGATGAAACGCTGTGCACGGGCTGCGGTTTGTGCACGCAGGTTTGTCCGTTTGGGGCCATCGCGTCAGCGTGCCAGCCTGCATAGAGGCAATTGGCAGGTGGTGTCTCGCGTACCGTTGTCGCTTTGGCTTTCGTCCGCCTCGAAGCGCACCGCAGTCGCATTCTGATCGAAGGGCGCGAGGTTCACGTTTGCTGGCTTTTGTAAGACCATGATTTGGAGTGTTGTCCAATGAAAAATGTAGTGCTCACCGGTATTGGCGGACAGGGTACCGTGCTCGCCGCGAAAATACTCGCTCAGGCTGCGCAAGTGCGTGGGTGGCATGTGCGCACTGCCGAGACAATCGGTATGGCGCAGCGAGGCGGAAGCGTGACGAGCCATGTTCGCATGGGCAACGAAGGCGAGCATGTTGCTTCGCCGCTCGT
>CAKUEV010000313.1 GCA_934646845.1 uncultured Slackia sp. | reverse complement strand
CCTTTCCATTGCGAGAGCCCTGATGAACGACCCCGATGTGGTGTTCCTCGATGAGCCTTACGCGGGCCTCGACCCCCATGCGGTCGAGATTTTCGACGGGCTCATCGAGCAGCTGCGCGACGGGCGGACCTTCGTCATGGTGAGCCACGATTTGCAGAAGGGTTTTGACGTGTGCACG
This sequence comes from uncultured Slackia sp., assembly GCA_934646845.1. Taxonomy (GTDB): domain Bacteria; phylum Actinomycetota; class Coriobacteriia; order Coriobacteriales; family Eggerthellaceae; genus Slackia. Next base: position 2,196 of record CAKUEV010000313.1, on the reverse strand, counting down.
CACGCGCTCGTGCTCGCGCGCGGTCGCGTGGTGAGCTACGCGCCCAAGGAAGACATCGACTTCGAGCAGTTCCGCCAGCTCTATCGCGAGACCGTGGGAATGGGGGTGGCGTAAGTGGCCGTGGAAATGAAGAAGCCCTCCACCTGGGCTCATTACAAGGCGCTCTTGCGCAAAGACCTCGCCCAGGAGCTGCACACCAAGGAAATGATCACGTCCATGGGCCTGTATGCCCTGCTCGTGCTCGTGGTGTACGGCGCGTCGCTTGCCCAGGCGGGAAGCGAGCTTGACATTCAGCAAATGGCGGGCGGCCTTCTGTGGGTCGTGGTTTTGTTCACGAGCCTGCTGGGATTGAACCGCTCGTTTTCGCACGAGAAGGAAAACGGCTGTTTGGAAAGCATCTTGCTCGTGCCCATGGACCGTTCGGTGATTTTCTTGGCGAAGGCGACGGCGAACCTCGTATTTCTGCTGATCGTCGAGGTTATTTGCGTGCCGCTGTTCTTCTTCTTTTTCCTGGGAACGGTGGGCGCTGCCGAGACGTGGCCGCTTATGTTCGCGCCGCTTTTGGTGGGCACCATTGGCATTGCAGGCATTGGCACGCTGCTTTCGACCATCACCATCAACACGCGTGGCAAAGATGTGATGCTCGCGGTGCTGTTCATTCCGTTGATGTTCCCGCTTCTGTGGGCGTGCGTTTCGGCGACCACGGGCGTGTTGGTTGGAGGCGAGGAAGTGATGGAGACGTTCACCACGTCAATGGCTTTGGCGGGTGGCTACGACGTCATCATGATTTTGGTGTCGTGGGTGCTCTATGACTTCGTTGTGAGCGCTTAGGTCGCTGGCGGTCGCGTACGGCCCCGCGCGGGCTTTTCTGAAACCACAGCGGGCTACCGCTCGCTTTTGGCTCGCTATGCGCCCGCTTGACGGTGTTTCATTCTGGAGCGAAAAGCAGGAATGAACACCGACGGTTTCTAAAAAGCCCGCGCGGGGCCGCACGCGATCGCGATGCAATGTTCGCTCGCTGCGCTAAGCCAGGCCAGAGGGCCTATCCAGGGTCGTCTGCGCTCAAGCTTGCTTTCATTCACTGCATTAAGCGCAGCCAGGTGAGCGCATAGTGAGCGAAGCGAACGGTAGCGAACCGTGGCCCCGGATAGGCCCTCTGGCCTGGCTTCGCGCAGCGGTAGGATAATAGATGGTATACGTTGCTTAAGGCATACGAGGAAGGGTTGGTGACATGACCGACAAACCGTTTAAGGAGCCCAAGGTTGGTGGCAAGCTTGACGCTGCCGTGCCTTGGATGATGGCGGTGGGCACGCTGCTCGCCGTTGCGGGCTTCGTGCTCACGTTCACGTTGGCGCCGCTCGTCAACGGCGCGGCCGTGAGCGAGCCGCAGGTTATCGCGGGAACCGTGGTGGCCAATAAGCTGCTCATCTCGCAGAAGATCTTCTACTGGCATGTGCCGGTGGCCATTTCGAGCTTCGCCGCGGTGATGTTCTCCGCGTTCTACGGCGTTCGCTTCCTTATGACCAAGCGCGCTTGCTATGACGTGCGCGCGCGCATCTGCATGGAAATCGCGCTCGTCTTCGTGCTGTGCGTTATGGCCAGCGGCGAGCTGTGGGAGCGCTTCGAATGGGGCGTGTGGTGGACGTGGGAGCCGCGCCTTACCACGTACTTCATTCTGATGCTCATGGTTTTCGCGTTCTTTATTCTGCGCAATGCCGTTGAAGACCCCGAGCGCCGCGCGACCTATTCGGCCGTGCTGGGTATTCTGATTTGCGTGGACGTGCCCATCTGCTTCATGATCACGCGCATCATCCCCTCGGGCGTGCACCCGGTCATCTTCCGCACCGATTCGGGCCTGTCGCCCGATATGCTGCTGCCGTTCTTGCTGTCGCTGTTCGGCATGATGCTCATCGCGTTCGGCCTGTACCGCCTGCGCCTGCGCACCCAAATCATGCAAGACAAAGTCGCCCGCCTTTCCGACGCATTGGAGGACTAAATGAATCCCGTTCTTTCTGAAATCTATTCCACCGTGCTTGGCGGTGCGCCGTACGTGATCGCCGCCTATGCGCTCATCTTCGCGATCCTCATGGTGTATGTGATCATGACCACCATGAAGCTGAAGAACACCGAAAAGAAGCTCGACGCGCTCGAGGAGCATGTCGAAGAGCTGCTGGCTGCGAAGAAATAGCGCGCTGG
>CAKUEV010000312.1 GCA_934646845.1 uncultured Slackia sp. | reverse complement strand
AGCGCCAGGCTGCGGGAGGACAGGGCGTCGCGCTCATGCAGGGCGCTTCCGCATATCCAGGGCCTTCGGGCCCTTTTCCTTTTTGGGGCCGCAAGGCCCCTTTCCCATATCGGGGGCAAGGTCCACCGCGGCCCGCCGGATGCTCGCGGCGCTTAGCAGGTCGCGTTCCGCGTCGGCCCCGATGCCTTCTCGAGGCCCCGTCCCTACTGGCTCTCGACCGCCTTCCCTGGAACCCGTCAAACGCTGCGAGCATTTAGCGCAAGCATTTTGCGAATTGCCTAGCGAACTTCGGGGTGTTCTCTTGGTCAGAAATCGTTTTTCGTCCGTTTCTTGTTTTGTGGAATTGGATACTATTTTCCCTTAGTGAAACGATAGGGGATGATTATGACCTGGGAAGTGCATGAGGTTCATGGGCGTCTTTATCCTGACCAGGGGTGGACGCCTGCTAAAGCGATTCTGGAGGACGAGAAGCATCTCCATGATGCCGACCATCCCGATGCGAACGGTTGGCCTATTTGGCATTTTCGTTATTCTCGGCCGACTGAAGGGTCGGGATCGGGGGTTCTTCCCGATTGTCCAATCGTCGATGTTCATACTCACGCATGGGTCGATAGTTTTGCGCCCCGAATGCGTGCTTATTTTGGGGACAACTTTGGCGCTACGGCGTTCAATCCCGGTACGCTCGATGGCGTTCGCGAGCGAAAACATGAGCTTGGTGTTACGAAATCGGTGATTCTTCCCGTGCCTACGAACCCTCGTCAGGTGCCGCAATTCAATGAATGGCTGCAGGATTATGTCGATGACCCTGATATCGTTCCGTTCATGAGCGTGGTACGCGACATGGATAATCCTGTCGCCGAGATTCGTCGGTGCGCGAAATTGGGCTTTAAGGGCATGAAGCTGCATCCGGTGAATCAGCATTTCAAAATGAGCGATCCTAAAATGTTTCCCATATACGAGGCCGCCATTGAAGAGAATATGGTCATCTTATTCCATACGGGTTCGGGCATTGATTACCCGACGGTTGGTCCCGATTGGGATTGCTCGCCTGTTGAAATTGACCGCTTCTTTAACAAATTCCCTTACGAGCGCACGGTTTTGGCTCATTTGGGCGGCAGTGTGCCTGATTTCACGCATCCGCCCGAGCTGCATCCTGAATGGCCTGGGTATATGGACACGGCGTTCCAGCTTGGCCATATTTCTAACGACGACTTTCTGCGCATTGTGCGCGAATATGGCACGACGCGTATTTTGTTTGGCACCGATTCTCCTTGGGAAGACACCGCGGACTTTTTGACGAGGCTCGCTCATATTGGCCTAACCGATGATGAGTTGCGTGATATTTTGTATCGCAACGCGAATGCGCTGCTTGACCTTGGTTTGGAATAGCTCGTTTCTGGTGGCCGATTTGCTGGAGGGGCTGCATTTTGTGGCGCGGATTGGCGCCAGCGGAAATATAACGCCCTGCTCAGAATTGGGTTTGAACGTACCACCCGATTATTCAACCGTTCCCATATAATCGGCTTCTTTTATACCCCGCCTGGTCAAGGCGGGGTATACTCTTCTCTACATCTGTTGAGCGGGCGCGCTTTCGCCGATGTTCCGGTTTGCCGGGCATTTTGGGAAGAGGTGAAAGCGCGTCCACTTATGAAGGAGTGGATTATGGAAGGTTTTGCGCTCATTGACACGGGCATATGGTCTATTGTGCCCCCGCTTTTGGCGCTTGGTTTGGCGCTTCTTACGAAGGAGGTGTATTCCTCCCTCACGATCGGCGTTTTCGTTGGCATGGTCATTTATACCTTTACCATCGATGGCGTTGGGTTCGGTTCGCTCGTTGACGCGTTCTGCCTGGTTCCCCAAATGATGGGTGAGCAAATCGCCAACAACGGTGCGCTGCTGCTGTTCTTGGCGTTGCTGGGTGCGCTTGTCGTGCTTATCGCCATTGCCGGCGGCTCTCGCGCATATGGCGCATGGGTTTCTCAGCACGTGAAGAGCGCTCGCCTCGCCCGCGTGATGACCGCTGTTTTGGGCATTCTCATTTTCGTGGACGACTACTTCAACTGCCTCACAGTTGGCGCGGTTATGCGTCCTATCACCGACCGCTTCCGCATGAGTCACGAAAAGCTCGCATGGCTTATCGACTCGAGCGCGGCGCCCGTGTGCATTATCGCGCCGGTTTCGTCGTGGGCGGTTGCCGTTGGCGGCTACCTGGGCGATGACGGCTTTAACCTGTTCGTTCAGTCAATCCCGTATAACTTCTACGCGCTTGGCACTATCGTATTCGTGTTCTTCGTTGCATTCATCGGTTTGGACTTTGGCCCCATGAAGAAGGCCGAAGAGGCTGCCGCGAAGTATGGTTCCGCCGAGGCCGAGGAAGT
>CAKUEV010000311.1 GCA_934646845.1 uncultured Slackia sp. | reverse complement strand
TTGAGAGTCTGCTCGCCCGCCGAAAGTTTCATATCGCCCGCCTGGGCATCGACGATATCTTCGGGAAGATTGACATCGATGCCGCCAAGCTCGTCAACGAGCTCGGCGAAGTTCTGCGCATCAATCGTCGCATAATGGGACAGTTTGATGCCGAGCAAATCGTTCACGGCGTTGACTAAGCCGACGGTGCCCTCGGAGGCTCGAATTTCGCCGAGCGAAGTGCGCGAGGAGCCATTGGTCGACACGCGCGTGTTCGAGGGAAGCGAAATCGCGTAGGCGGTATTCGCTTCGGGGTCGGTGCGCATAACGACAATCGAATCAGGCGACGAGCCATCTTCCCCATCGTCAAAATCGGCGCAGAGCAGCGAATACGTCGCTTTCCCCTCGCCCGAATCGGCAACGAGGGCCGATTTCAGCGAAGAATCGTCGAGCACGAGGCGAGAGTTGATGCCGTTCACGAAAACGAACGATGCGACGACGCACGCGACAATCACGATAAGCACCGCAAGCGCAGCCACGAGCGCGATTTTGCGCCTTCGACCCGCGGCAACATTTCGCTCGACGTACGAACGTCGGTTCATGCGCGCCTCATAGGCAAAGCGGTCCTCGCGCGTCGTGGTGTTTGGCAGCACTTGATGGATTTCGCCGCGCACTGCCGAGCGAGCATAGCGCTGATTCGCGCCCTTGCGATGCCCCACTGAAGGGCGGGGCGCCGACACGTGCGTCTCGATCGTCGATTCGCGCACGCGGTTCGACAATCGCTTGTAGTTGTGGCTCGATGGTTTACGCGACATGCAACACCTGCGCTACCAGTCGATATCGTCTTCGTCGGGGACGCGACGAACATTCGCGCCCAGGCCCGTGAGCTTGCCCACGTAGTCTTCGTAGCCGCGATCGATGTGATAAATGTTGTGCACCTGAGTTTCGCCCTCGGCAAAAATGCCGGCAAGCACCAAGGCGGCGCCGCAACGCAAGTCGGTCGCCTTCACGCTTGCGCCTTGCAAGGTAGGCACGCCCTCAACAACCGCGTGATGGTCTTCAATGGTGATTTCAGCACCCATGCGGCCGATTTCAGCGGCGAACATGAAGCGGTTTTCGAAAACATTCTCGGTAATCACGGAGTTGCCGTTCGCGACAGAGGCGAGCAGCATGAACTGCGCTTGCAAATCGGTGGGGAAGCCTGGATGCGGCAGCGTTTGAATATCGGTGGGCAGAAGAGGGCCCTTGCGCGAAACCGTAATGGAATCGTCGCCCACATCGACCGAGCAGCCCATGGCGGAAAGCTTCATAAGCGCCATGCGCAAGAAGCTCGGATCGATGCCGCGAACGGTAACGGGGCCGCCCGTAAGCGCGCCGCCCACGAGAAAGGTGCCCGCTTCAATGCGGTCGCCAACCGTGGAATGCTCGCACGGATGCAAGCTGGAAAGCTCCACGCCATCGATGATGATTTCGGCCGTGCCAGCGCCCGAAATGCGAGCGCCCATAGAATTGAGCATGTTCGCAAGGTCTTCGATTTCAGGCTCGCGAGCCGCGTTCTCGATAACCGTTTGGCCTTGAGCCGTCACGGCGCACATCATGGTATTTTCCGTGGCGCCCACGCTGGGGAAATCGAGAGCGACGTACGCACCGTGCAAGCCGTTGGGCGTGCTTGCTTCGATATAGCCGTGGTCGGTATGGAAATGAACGCCAAGCGCCTCCATGCCAACCATATGCATGTCGATTTTGCGAGCGCCCAGGTTGCAACCGCCCGGCATGGCAACGCGAGCCTTGCCGAAACGAGCCACCAAGGGGCCGAGAACCGAAATGGATGCGCGCATCTTCGAAACGAGCTCATACGGCGTTTCCCATGTATCAACGCCAGCCGTATCAACATACAGCGTGTGGCCATCACGGCGAACGCTGCCGCCGAGAGTCTCGATAACCTTCGACATAACCACAATGTCGGAAATAAGAGGCACGTTATGAATGGCGCTTTCGCCCTGGCCTAAAAGGGCCGCCGCGATAAGCTTGAGGGCCGAATTCTTCGCGCCCGAAATATGCACCTCGCCCGCAAGCGGCGTTCCGCCTTCGACGACGATTTTCTCTTTTGCCATAAGATTACCTCCGCAATCGTTTGCGCCCCCAACGTATCGGCGGCGTATATGCAAGCTGTTATTGTCGCACGAACGGAAGCGTCGTTAAAGGGACGAAGCCCGAAACAAGAAAACCCCCACTGCGCACGCAGCAAGGGTTTTCTCGTGGTCGACGCTTCGCAGGAATCTCACGTGCGTCTTGCCTTTCAGGTTTCGCGCATGGCCGTAATCCGCGCAAATCATGACCACCCTTCAAAAGGGTGGTTTGCTCACGGCCTATAAGGCCGAGGATTACCGGGCGGCGTCTCAAGGCG
>CAKUEV010000310.1 GCA_934646845.1 uncultured Slackia sp. | reverse complement strand
GCTCCATAGTGAGCGGTTCATCAGGGAAAATCGGCGTAAGGTCGGCGAATTTCACACGACGGCCCTGCTCTTCAGGAGCGATGCCATTAACCGAGATGACCGTTTGGAGCGCGGCGTACTTCTCGTTTTCGCGGGCGGGGCGCGTTTGGCCCTTCACCATATCGCCCTTGCGCAAGTTGTTGCGGCGAATAACCGACGTGCCGATATACACGTCGTGCTCGCTGGGCAAATACCCCTTCGTGCGCAGGAATCCATAGCCGTCTTGCATGATGTCGAGAATGCCGGTGACTTCGATAAAGCCCTCGGCGCGCACGCTTGCCTCGAACACCTTATCGACGAGTTCAGCCTTCTTCATGCCTGCCGTGATTTCGATTTCGAATTCAGCGGCCTTTTCACGCAGCTCCGCTACGCGAAGGGCAGCCAGGTCATCGATATTGGTTTTCGGGGCATATTGATCGCGGCGATTGTTGCGGTCGCGGCGATTGTGGCGGTCGTTGCGATCGTTGCGGTCGTTGCGACCATTGCGCGAATCACGATTGTCGCGCTGGTTTTTACCGTTGCGATCGCTGCGCTCACTGCGATTATCTCGACCGTTGCGCGAATCGCGTTCGCCCTTGTTTTGGCGATCATTGCGCTCCGCACGCTGGCTGCGATCGCGCTTCTGATAGCGCTGAGCGTTGCCGTCGGCCTTCGACTCGCCCTCGTTGGAGGAAGCGTCGCCCTCGACAGCAGATTCGTCATTGGAAGATGTATCGATTTGCACAGATTTGCGCGGACGAGCGGCACGACGGCGCTCGGTGCGCTCTTCGGCGCCAGGTTCGACGGAAGCATCGCGCTCCAAAGCAGTATCCTCACGCTCGTCATTGCGAGAATCGTCGTTGTGCGCAGCCTCTTTTTCAGAAGCCTCGACGGCAGCGCGAAGCTTCGTTGAACGACCTGGACGCTTGCGCGTCTTGGGAGCCTCTTCAGCCTGGTCTTTCTTCTCGGCCTGAGCACCCTCTTCGCCCTCGGAGGCAGGAGCGCTCACCTTGCGACGCGTGCGACGCGCGGGCTTTTCGGCTACAGCTTCGTCTGCGGCCTTGTCGGCAGAAACGGCCTGTTCGACGGAATTAGACGCATCGGCAGACGCCTTTGCGTCGGAAGCAGCCGATTTCGTGCGGCGCGTCGTGCGCTTGGGCTTTGCGGCCGGCTTTTCGGCGAAAGTTTCGCTCGCAGCGTCTACCGCAGGCGCATCAACGGCGGTAGGAGTCTCGGAATCGGCTTTGCGAGGACGGCCGCGACGCTTCTTGGGAGGTTCGGCAGACTCGGAAGCGGCTTCATCGGCCTTTTTCGTGCGACGAGCGCTGGGCTTCTTCGGCGCAGCTTCGCTCGCGACGCCATCGGACGCAGGCGCGGCCGCGGGGGCCGCCGCAGGTGCGGCGGCCGGCTCGGTGATCATCTCGTCGGCGATCATGCGTTAGCGACCTTCTCCCAGTCCTTCAGGAAGGACTCAAGACCGCGGTCGGTAAGCGGATGCTGAATCATTTTCTTCAGAACATTGAAGGGGACGGTGGCGACATCGGCGCCCATCAAGGCAGCCTGCGTCACGTGGTTCGCGCTGCGAATGGAAGCGGCGATGATCTCGACCTGCTCATGATTGACGGTGTTCTCGCTGTAGTCGTAGTTGTTGATAGCGGTCACGACGTTTTCCAGCTGAGAAAGGCCGTCTTCAGAGATGTCGTCGAAACGGCCCACGAACGGCGAGATGTAGCGAGCGCCAGCGCGAGCGGCCAAAATGGCCTGGGGAACGGTGAAGCACAGCGTCATGTTCACGCGAATGCCCTCGTCAGCGAGCGTGCGGCATGCGGCCAGGCCCTCGACCATCGTGGGGATCTTCACCACAACGTTGGGGGCGATGGCGGCCAGCTCACGGCCGTCGCGCACGATTTCGTCGCGCGTCATGGCGACGCTCTCGGCGCTCACGGGGCCGTCGACGATTTCGCAGATGCGCGCGATGTGGTTGTGGAAGTCGTCAAGCTTGCCACCGATGCGCGAGTACAGCGTAGGATTGGTGGTTACGCCAGCGAGGGCGCCCCAGCTCGCAGCTTCTTTGATCTCGTCGAGATCGGCGGTGTCGAGAAAGAACTTCACTTTTCCTCCTTTATATGCAGGAATGCCCAAACCTTTTGGCAGGGGCCTATACACGATTGATTGCGCGGAAAGGCGCGCGAGAATTGAGTTCTATGGAAAATGGGATAGATTTCTGAGAACGGGCCGATAATACCACGTCGCACGCAAGAAGACGCTGAAAAGCGACGAAAAAGAAACAACGCAGCAGACGATATGAGCAGGACACAATAAATTGAGAGCCCCTGCTGCATGACTTTCCGTGGATTAGGCCGACAATGGA
>CAKUEV010000309.1 GCA_934646845.1 uncultured Slackia sp. | reverse complement strand
CCGCTCGATACGGCTATGATTATTTTCACCTCGGGTACCACGAGCGATCCGAAGGGTGTTGAACTTACCCACGCCAACATGCTCTATGGCGGCTATTACGGCGATTGGCAGTGCAACCTTTCGCCTGATGACCGCCTGCTCACGACCATGCCGGCGTTCCATTCAAATTTCCAAACTGCGGCGCTTATGCCCGTGCTCACCTGTGGCGCGACGCTCGTTTTCGTCGAGAAATACAGCGCGCATCGCTACTGGTCGCAGGTGCGCGAATATGGCGCAACCGCCTTGCAGCTCGTTGCCATGATGGTGCGCACTCTTATGATGCAGCCCGTGGTGGAAGGCGAGCGCGATCACAACGTGAAGTCGGTGCAATACTACCTGGCCATCGAGGAGTCTGAGAAAGACGAATTCGAAAACCGCTTCGGCGTGCGCCTGCAGAACTGCTACGGCCTTACCGAGTCGGTGTGCTGGGTTACGACCGACCTGCCGTATGGCGAGCGTCGTTGGCCGAGCGTGGGCCGCAGCGGCCTGGGCTACGATGTGCGCGTGGTCGATTCCGAGGGCAACTCGCTTCCTGCCGGCGAGGTGGGCGACGTCGTCTTCCATGGCGAGGTGGGCGTCAGCCTTATGAAGGGCTATTACAACGACGAGGACGCCACGAATTCTTGCGTTGACTGCAAAGGCTGGATGCGTTCGGGCGATAAGGGCTATTTCGACGAAGACGGCTGGATGTACTTTGTCGATCGCAAGTCCAACATGATCAAACGCGCTGGCGAAAATATTTCCGCCTCTGAAGTTGAAGAGGTTCTCAATACATTCCCCGGCCTTGCCGAGGTGGCGGTCATCGGCGTTGATGACCCGGTTCGCGATCAGGCGGTGAAAGCGTTCCTCGTGTTTGAGCCGAACGTCGAGCCTAATGTGGAAGCCGTGCTTGAGCACTGCCGCCACAACCTGGCCCATTTCAAAGTTCCAACCATCGTAGAGGTGGTGGATGCGTTGCCCCACACAAGCGTGGGGAAGTGCGCGAAGAAGCTTTTGCATTAAACGGGTTTCTTCATATAAATCAGTTGTTTGCTGAAAGGGGAGGACATGGCTATTTCAACTGAGATCGTAGGTAAGACTTTCGGGCCCTTCGTGCGCGACTACACCTTCAAAGATTTGGAGATTTGCGCGCTCGGATGCGGTGCCGGCTGGGACGGACGCGTTGACTTGGAGTACGTCAACGAGCACGACGCGAAAAACCCCGACCTGAAGGTTCTCCCGATCTTCGCCGTGCCGCTGACCGTGAACGAGGAAATGACGACGACGCTCGACTACGGCTTCGATTATTCCGGTTCGCTGCACTACGGCATCGACGTGCATTTCCATGCGCCCTTCAAGATGTCTGACCACATTGAGACCTATGTGACCCAAGAGGCCATTTGGGATCGCGGCGAGGGTCGCGGCTCGCTCTCGAAGCAGGTGGGCAAGTCGTACTCCGCCGACGGCACGCACCTGTGCACCGTCGACACCTACGACTGCTGCATCTATGACGGTGGTTGGGGCGGCGAGCTTCCTCCGAAGGATGCTGTCGATTACCCCGATCGCGAGGCCGACTTCGCCTATGAGGAAACCTACGGCTACAACTGGCCGCTCGTGTACCGCATGATGGGCGACTGGCATCAGCAGCACATCGACTGGTCCTACACCGAGCAGACCGGCCTTGAGCGCCCGATCGCCCACGGCGTGAGCAGCGCGGGTGTGGCGATGCGTCACGTGATCTCCCTGCTGTTCCCAGGCCATCCCGAGGCCATGACGCGTTTCAAGTGTCGCTTCACTTCCCCCGTTCTGCCTGGCGTTCGCCTGCGCACCGTGGTGTGGAAGACGGCCGAGGGCGAGGCAAGGTTCCGAATGGTCAACGCCGACGCTCCCGAATCGAAGCCGTTCCTCAACAATGGTATTGTTGAGTGGGACCCCGAGCGCGCATAGCATTCGCGCACAGCATTTCTTGTGAGTGTGGGGCTCGTCGGAGCGATTCGGCGAGCCTTCTTATAGACGATTACGTTTCAAAGGAGGAGCAATGAGTAGCATTAAGAAAAAGACTCAAGTTGTGAGTCCGCCAAAGAACGACAGCGATATGGCCCGCGAAAACAACGACATGGCTCGCGAAGAGATTTTGCATCAGGCGAGCCCCGACGTGCGCACACAGCGCGCGTACGTTGAAGAACATGGCAAATGGTCGCCCGAACGCGTTGCGCGATACGTGAAGCGCAAGGCGAAAAAGACCATCGATGACGTCGCGATGACGCCGTTTTTGCGCAAGATCGCGGTTTTCTCGAGTGGCGGTTCATTCTTGGACGGCTACGTGCTTTCGCTTATCGGCGTGGCGCTTACGCAAATCACTCCCATGTTCAACCTCACCGCGTCCGAATCGGCCG
>CAKUEV010000308.1 GCA_934646845.1 uncultured Slackia sp. | reverse complement strand
GAAATGCTCGATTATCGCGGTTGCGGTATGTCGGTAATGGAGATGAGCCACCGATCTTCAGCTTTCAAGGCGATTATTGAAGAGGCCGAAGCCGATTTGCGCGACCTCATGGGCATTCCTAGCAACTATAGGGTGCTGTTCTTGCAGGGCGGTGGCTCTACGCAGTTCGCCATGGTGCCTCTGAACCTGATGCGTGGCGGTTTTGCCGAATATATCGTGAGCGGCTCTTGGAGCAAAAAAGCCTACCAGGAGGCGAAGCGCTTCGGCGATGCCCGCATTCTTGGCGATTCTTCCGGCGGCAATTTCAGCTACGTGCCTAATGTGGCCGAGTTGCAGGTGAATCCGAACGCCGATTACGTCTACATTTGCGAAAACGAGACCATCTATGGCACTAAATACCATGCGCTGCCCGAAACGGGCGACGTGCCGCTGGTGTCCGATGTCTCATCGTGTTTTTTGAGCGAGCCCATCGACGTGGCCAAGTATGGCCTTATTTATGGTGGCGCTCAGAAGAACGTGGGTCCTGCGGGCGTCACGATTGCTATCGTTCGCGACGACCTTATTCCTACCGATGATCTGCCCAGCGTTCCCACCATGCTGCAATACAAAACGCATGTCGACGGTGGCAGCATGTATAACACGCCGCCGTGCTACGCGATTTATGTATGCGGAAAAGTATTCAAGTGGATTAAGGCCCAAGGCGGTCTCGAAGGTATGCGCGACCTCAATGTCGCCAAAGCCCAGCTGCTTTATGACGCGCTTGACGAGAGCGATGTGTTCCATGGCACCGCACGAAAGGAAGACCGTTCGCTTATGAACGTGCCGTTCGTTACGGGCGATGCTGGTCTCGATGCAAAATTCATTGCGGAAGCCGATGCTGCCGGTCTGAAGAATATCAAGGGCCATCGCAGCGTAGGCGGCATGCGTGCGAGCATTTACAACGCCATGCCTATCGAGGGCGTGCAGGCGCTCGTTGACTTCATGCGTGACTTTGAATTGCGCAACCCCGCGGGTTCGCGATCTATCTAGGGCGAGATCTCGCCCCAAATTCATTTTCTTTTCAAGCGTGGCGTCGCCAGGCTTGATTCGCACACCCGCGTACGCCTCTTGGCGCACGCCCGCCGCCTTTTGGCTGGTCGGGCGCTCAGTGGGTGGTTGGCTCGACCATATAATCATTGTTGCAATACGAACCTTGAATCTGCCGGGGAATCGACGGGTCGCCACGGTCTTCGAGAATCGAAGGCTTCCGTTAGATTCGGCATACGGGTTTGATAATCTAAAAGGAGATTTCCATGCGCTATATCAAAACCATCGACGACATCACGAAAGACGGCCAGGTCACCTTTGGCGACGGCTACGAGTTCGTGCCCGAAGCTGAAAAGGCAGATGCGATTCTCATGCGCTCGACCGACCTGCACGGCTATGAGCTGCCTGAAGGCATTCGTGCTATTGCGCGTTGCGGCGCCGGCGTGAACAATATTCCCATTGAGGAATATGCCAAGAAGGGCGTCGTGGTGTTCAATTCGCCGGGCGCGAACTCCAATGCCGTGAAAGAACTCGTTTTGGCGATGCTCGTGCTTTCGAGCCGTGGTGTTGTGCAATCGATGAATTGGGTACGCGAAAACGCTGCCGACCTCGATATTTTCGTGAACGCGGAAAAGGCGAAGAAGGCGTTTGTCGGCCGCGAGTTGAAGGGCAAGAGCATTGCCGTTATCGGTTTGGGCAACGTGGGCTCGAAGGTCGCCAACGCCTGCGCCGATTTGGGGATGGACGTGTATGGCTACGATCCATTTATCTCGGTCGAGCATGCGTGGGCGCTTTCCCAAAAGGTTCAGCGCGTATCGACGCTCGAAGACGCGTGCCGCGACCGCGATTACCTCACGCTGCATGTGCCCTCGAAGGCCGACACGATTCATATGATTGGCGAGGAGCAGTTGAATCTGCTTGCCCCGAATGCCGTGCTCATCAACTATTCTCGCGAGACCATCGTTGACGAGGATGCCGTCGATGCCGCCCTGCGTGCCGGCAAAATCGCATGGTTCGCGACCGACTTCGCGACCCAGAAAACCGTGCTTATGCCGAATACGTTCATCACCACCCACTCGGGTGCTGGCACGGGCGAGGCTGAAGCGAATTGCGCCGATATGGCCATTTCCGAACTCAAGGATTACTTGGAGAACGGCAATATCGCCAATTCGGTGAACTACCCCACCTGCTCCATGGGCAAGGCGCGCGCGGCGAGCCGTGTTGCTTGCCTGCATGCGAATGTTCCGAATATGATTGGCCAAATTACGGCGGTGCTCGCTCGAGACAACGCCAATGTGCAGCGTATGACGAACGAAAGCGCTGGCGAGAATGCCTACACCATGTTCGACACCGATGAGCATCTCGACGACGAGACCATCGAAGCCCTGAAGCAGATTCCGA
>CAKUEV010000307.1 GCA_934646845.1 uncultured Slackia sp. | reverse complement strand
GGCGCGAAGAGCTCCCAAAGGTCGTGCTGCCGTTGTCTTTCGTGCATCGTGGGCTCGGTAAAGCCGACCTCGAGGTATTTTCTCTTCGAAATGCCGTTTGCGGCTGGAAATGCGCCGTTGAGAAGCGCTCGGGCTTTCGCTACAATCAAATCAACGAATCCGCTTAGGCGTCGCCGTTGTGGTGGCGCCTAAATCGTATTAAGGGAAAGGAGTGGGCCAATGAAAATCCAGGTCGTTGCCGTAGGGAAGTTGAAAGAGCGATTCTGGAAGGAGGCATGCGACGAGTACCTGAAGCGTCTTAAAGGCTACGCGAAGGTGCGCGTCGACGAGGTGCCCGATTGCGATCCTGCGAAAGTCGGTGGGGAAGAAGGTGCGCGCACGAAGGAGGGCCGCTCTATTCTGGAGAAGCTGCCCGAGCATTCTCATGTCATCTTGCTTGACGTGGGCGGACGAGAGCTTTCGAGCGAAGGCATCGCCGCGCGTGTTGATGCGCTTGCCCTTTCTGGCGTGAGCGAAATATCGTTCATTGTGGGCGGTTCTGGCGGTGTGAGCCAGGGTGTGCGCGATGTTGCGGACGAGAGCATGTCGTTCGGGAAAATCACGCTTCCGCATAACCTTGCTCGTGTGGTGCTGCTCGAGCAAATTTATCGGGCGTTCAAGATTTCTCGTGGCGAGCCATATCATAAGTAAGACGCTTTTGGCGCAGCTTCGAGCGATGGAACTGCTCGAAGCTGCCCTGGATTTAGGGCGGCCTTGCTTTCATTTGTCGTTTCCGTTGGAAATCGCGTTTCTCTCCTCTTTCGAGCCAGTCCGCCCGACGTGAAATCGCAGTTGTCAGCTTTCGGCTTGAGGGGGATGCTTGTTGATGGCCGGTTTATTGGTTGGGGTATTGTCCGATACGCATGGGCGGCTTCCCGAAGACGCGTATGCCGAACTGGCCGATTGCGATTTCATTATTCATGCAGGTGACATTTGTAATCCGGGAATATTGCTCGAGCTTGGCGCGCTTGCGCCGGTGTGCGCCGTGCTGGGCAATAACGACTATCCCGAATATGGCGAGTCGGTACGTCCGGTGGCGACTCCCCGCATCGGCGGCGTGCGCTTTTTGGTGACGCATACGCCAACCGATTTGCGCGCGATTCTTTCGGGCCGCACAAACGTCTTGGCGCCTGGCGACCCTGTTCCGCAGGTGGCGATTCATGGGCATACCCATGTGCCCGAATTGCTGCGCGGGTCGGCCGCGTCACCTGCCGATGTTGTGCTGTGCCCCGGCTCGGTCACGCGCCCGCGTGGCGGCTCGAAGCGGCAGCTTGCGAAAATCGCTCTTGAGAATGGTGCCGTGAGAGAGATTCGCTTCGTCGAACTGAGATGATATTCGCTTAATTCGAACCTATGTTCGATGATACAATATGTCGCGGTAGTGCTCGCCGATTCCTGCGGGTGATGCTCCCTTCGATTTTTGATAGGAGTTACCACCATGGATATTGTGATGGCCGTTGCGGCATGGTGCTCAATCGTCGGATTTGTTTTCGATTGTGCTGAGCGAATCCAAAGCAGGAAGAAACGAGAAAAGAAAATGGTGTCTAGGAAATGAAAAAGCCAGTCGCAAGACTGGCCCTGAAATAACTAGCATCACCCGTAGCTAACGAGACTGGAAACCGAGTTAGTCCGGCGGGCGCTGCCGTTGGATGTATTATAGCATGGCTTCAGGCCACAGAAATAATTCGTTACGAAGGACGCATACATGGAACTTGATCACGCGGAACTACAGGAAATGCTCGCCAACGACCCGTATATGCTCCTGGTCGATGTGCGCGACGAAGAGGAATTCGATGCTGGGCATATTCCTGGCGCAGGCAACATGTCGGTTGACGATATCGTCGATTGCCTCTTCGATGAGGCCCTCGGCGAGCGAGGCCTCGATGCTATCGCTCATGGTAAAGGTATGGAGCTTTCCGACGACGCTTCCGTCATCGTACTCTATTCGAACGCCGGCGAGCGTTCGGCTCGTGCATGCGAGCACATGGAATCGCTCGGCTACGTGAATGTATACAACGTGCCGGGCTTGTCTTCGTGGCCTTACGAGGTTGTAACGACGGCGGAAGAGGCTGCCGTGGCGGCGGCGCTTGCGCAGAATGGTGCCGTTGCGACACAGGGAACCGGCTATGGCAACGATTGCGGCTGTGAACACGATCATCAGGGGGAGCATGGCCACGAGCATGGGCATGGCTGCGGTTGTAATCACTAAATGATTATAGGGGTCAATTAATGACTCAGAAGTAGAATAGAAACTAGGTTTCCATCTGATACCAAACGCGTAATTAAATACATAGTATTGAAATAGCGTTAAGTATCGAAATGAAACTGTCACTACGAAAACGATGGGCGTCCGTAAGGGCGCCCATCGCATGTCTAGGCCTTCTTGCTATGCCTTTCTTGGCGGCA
>CAKUEV010000306.1 GCA_934646845.1 uncultured Slackia sp. | reverse complement strand
GATGAAGCCGGTGCGAATCGTCATGAAGATGTGCGTGCCCAGCAGCAGCAAGATCATGATGGGGCCCCACACGAAGCTATCCACCGCGCCAATCACGTCGAGCGGGCTCGACGCAGACGCGAGGCCTTCCGCAAGTCCCGTGAACGGTTCAATGAAAAAGGATGTCAGGAATTCTTCCATGGCGTTCCCCTTCTGCTCAGGGAAAGCGCATGCGTTGGAGAGCCCAGGGGTATCTTCAACGCCCATGCTTTCTGATTGCAACACTCTATATATGCTATGGGAGAAAGTTTTCCAGTATGTTTCAGGGAACGCAGGGAGCCAGGCGACGCCGCCCAAAGGCTGTTTCAAAGCCGCGACCGGGCAAAAGGCTGTGTCATCGCCAAAAGGAGCGCGCGAAGGGCTTTCTGCGGAACTTGTTGACATATCAACAAGTCTATGGTCAACTTCCACATGTTGATTAATCAACATCACCCATTCAGAAAGGCGCCATGGAAGACCGATTCGAGACATTCACCATACTCATAAGCCGAATCAACCGCAGCATTCGTAAAATCAAAAATCAGGAAATGGCCGACTGGGGACTGAAAAGCATCCACGTGTCGTGTCTGCACTACCTTCGCTCGCAAGGAAGCCTTACCGCAGCCGAGCTGTGCGAGCGCTGCGAGGAAGACAAGGCAGCCGTGTCGCGCGCAATCGACCACCTGAAATCGGAGGGGTTCATCGAAGTTACGGCCAGCGGCGCCAAGCCCTACAAATGCCCCCTGGTGCTCACCAAGAAAGGCGAGCAGGCAGGCGATGCGATTGCGCAGAAAATCGCGATGGTGCTTCAGGAAATCGATGGCAGCCTCACCGATGAGCAGCGTGCAGCGTTCTACCAAAGCCTCGCAGCGGTGAGCGACCGTTTAGGCGCCATCGCGAGCGAACCGATCGAAGCGAAACGCGACGGCAACACGCCAGCTAAGCGAGCGTCGAACGCAAGCGCGAATTAAGCCCCAGCTAGAAGTGCGCCCCTCGAGCGCATCCCATGCGGCAACCACGCGCATGCCAACCGCCACGCGCGTCAACTGCGCATATGCCGTCCGGCCATGCGATGCCGCACACGTCATCTGGCCACGCGACAACCGCGCGCTGCCACCCACCCTCGCGGCGCGCCCATGCGCCGTCGAAGCAACCACCGCCCAAGAAAGAGAAGCCTGTCATGTTTTTCCTCAAAAAAGCCTACTGCCGCGCCTTCCAAATCGGCTTTCGCGCCGTGCTCCCGGTGCTCCCCTACCGCGAGCCCGAGATTGTTCGCTCATGCGCCGATTTAGGCCCCGTTCTTGCGAAGGAGCAGGCCCGCACCGCACTCGTCGTAACCGACCGCGGCATCGTAGAAAACGGGCTCACCGAGCCGCTCGAGGCGGCGCTGAGCGATGTGGGCGTGAACTACGCCGTGTACGACAAAACCCAGCCCAACCCCACCGTCGACCAGGTCGAAGAAGCGCTTGAACTCTACCATCAGCGCCAATGCACCGCGATTATCGCAATTGGCGGCGGCTCGTCGATGGACTGCGCCAAGGCCGTGGGCGCGCGCGTCGCATACCCGAACAAGCCGCTTTCGCGCATGAAGGGTGTTCTGCGCGTGCTCAAGGCAACGCCCCCGATTATCGCCATTCCCACCACCGCTGGCACGGGCAGCGAAGTCACCCTGGCCGCCGTGATTACCGACGGCCGCGAGCATCACAAATACGCGATCATGAGCTTCCCGCTCATTCCCCATTACGCCGTGCTCGACGCGCGCCTCACCTACACCCTGCCGCCGCATCTTACCTCCACCACGGGCATGGATGCGCTCACACACGCCGTGGAAGCCCATATCGGCAGGTCAACCACCAAACAAACGCGCGAACTCGCACTCGAGGCGACCAAGCTGATATTCGGCAACATCCAGCGCGCCTATGAGCATGGCGACGACCACGAGGCTCGCGAGAACATGCTGCACGCCGCGTACAAGGCGGGCATCGCGTTTTCCATGTCGTACGTGGGCTACGTGCATGCCATTGCGCACTCGCTCGGCGGCCAATACGGCGTGCCCCATGGCCTGGCTAACGCCGTGATTCTGCCCTATGTGCTCGAAGCCTACGGCGAGGCTGCGCACAAGAAGCTTCACCAGCTCGGCGTGGCCGCAGGCGTGTGCGACTCGACCGATTCCGATGCCGAAGGCGCCGCGAAGTTCATCGCGGCAATTAAGGGGCTCAACGCGAGCATGAACATCCCTGAGAAAATCAGCGGCATCAAGCGCGACGACATCGCGCGCCTGGCCCACACGGCCGAGCGCGAGGCGAACCCGCTCTACCCCGTGCCCAAGCTCATGACCGAGCACGAACTGGCCGCCCTCTATAAAGAAATCGCAGATTGGAGTGAATAATGACCGGCGAAGAAATCCAAGCTCTCCTCAACGCGCAGCGCGCC
>CAKUEV010000305.1 GCA_934646845.1 uncultured Slackia sp. | reverse complement strand
GGCTGATCCGGGTTAGAAGGCTGATCCGGGTTAGAAGGCTGACCCGGATTAGAAGGCTGATCCGGGTTAGAGGGCTGATCCGGGTTAGAAGGCTGACCCGGATTAGAGGGCTGATCCGGGTTAGAAGGCTGACCCGGATTAGAAGGCTGATCCGGGTTAGAAGGCTGATCCGGGTTAGAAGGCTGATCCGGGTTAGAAGGCTGACCCGGATTAGAAGGCTGATCCGGGTTAGAGGGTTGATCCGGTTCCGTGGGCTTGTCATCCTCTAGGGTAAGATCCACATCGTCCGAATCCCTCCGTGTGATGACAGCACCTACTGGCAAACCGGCAAACTTCTTTTCTTGGAGCGGTGTATCGCCAATGGCAATTGCATCTTTATCGGCAAGTTTTCCGCCTGCGGTGGCAGCAATGGTCACTTTGCCTTTAATGGTGATAGCGGCAGGGGCCCTTTTTTGTCCACTCGTAACGCTGCCGC
Source organism: uncultured Slackia sp. (assembly GCA_934646845.1). GTDB lineage: Bacteria > Actinomycetota > Coriobacteriia > Coriobacteriales > Eggerthellaceae > Slackia. Next base: position 1,982 of record CAKUEV010000305.1, on the reverse strand, counting down.
TGCCAATGGCCGCGCCGCCGGGAAGTACTTCCAATTGATTATTCGAATTCACAGTTTCGCCAGCTGCGCCGCCCTGTGCGGTGATGTTGGGGGAACCGGCCTCGGTGCCCTGGATGAAAATTTTATTTCCGTTTCCGTCAACGTCCGGTTGGGCTTCTGCGCCGCCGCCGATGCCGGCTGCACCCATACCGCCCTTGGCATTGTTGATCGTTGCGTTGCCATCAATGGTCACATTGCCATTGCCGCCATAGCCTCCGCCGATACCGGCACCTTCGTCGCCGCCCTGTGCATTGTTGATCGTTACTTTGCCATCCGTTGCGTTGCCATCAATGGCCACATCGCCAAGGCCGCCCGCGCCGCCGCCGATGCCGGCTGCACCAATACCGCCCTTGGCATCGGTGATCGTTGCGTTGCCATCAATGGTCACTTTGCCATTGCCGCCCGTACCGCCGCCGATGCCGGCGCCACCGTTGCCGCCCTTGGCATTGGTGATCGTTGCATTGCCATCAATGGTCACATCGCCAAGGCCGCCCGCGCCGCCGCCGATGCCGGCACCATCGGTGCCGCCGGTCGTGCCCTCGATGGTGGGGGTTCCTTCGATCGACACCGTCGTGCTGCCATAGACACCGCCGCCGATGCCTGCGCCGCCATTGCCGCCCTGCGCATTTTTGATCGTTGCGTTATCCTGGATGGTTACAGTGCCGGTACTCTTCCAACCGCCGCCGCCAATACCGGCAGACTGTTCGCCGCCAGTAGCCTCTTCAATCGTTGCATTGCCGGAAATTGTCACATCGCTTTCACTGGTGCAACCGCCGCCGATGCCGGCACATCCGCCGCCGCCGCTCGCTTGTTCAATAACAGCGCCGCCAGTAATCGTCACAGTTACATTACCGCCAGGACCACCGCCAGAACCACCGCCGCCGATGCCTGCGCCGCCGCTTTCACTCGGTTGCGCCCCCGGAACTGTTCCGCCAATGGCATTGATTGTTCCGCCGGAAATGGTAATGTCGGCACCACCGCCAGAACCGCCGCCGCCGATACCAGCGCCATCGGTGCCGCCCGTCGCGGTAATGCTGCCACCGGTAATCTCGATTTTACCGGCGTCTTGCATATTTCCGCCGCCAATGCCCGCACCGCCGAAACCGCCCGTGGCAGTTAATTTTCCATCGTTGTCGGTATCTGTGATGGTCAGTTTTCCGCTGGTTTCATTTCCCTCAGTCTCTTTGTTGTGTTGCAGACCGGCATGCTGGTCGCCGCCGGTCAATGTGTTGTCACCCTTCAATTCGATGTTGGTATCGCCGCTGCCGGTCACATTCACAGCGGCCCGGTCTGTCGAGCTGGCGTTGATCTCTACATTATCCAAAGTGACCTTGGCCGTCTGGCCCTTGTCTGCTTCGATGGTGACCGTGTTCGACGTGCTTGTGCCAGAGCTAGAGCTAGAGCTAGTGATGGTGATGTCGGGGTCCTTACGATCTTGGATGTATCCGTCGCTGTCTCTGACGTATTCCTTTTGGTTCTCATCATTCCAGTTCCACTGGCTGATGAGATTGCCGTCTTTCGTAGCGTGGATATCAATGGAGCCGTTGGCGATATTATACGTATCGGCAAAAGCAGGAAGGGCTATGCCGGTCATCATGGCACAGGCGAGAGCGAGGGCTGCGATCCGTTGTGCGGCAACGCGGGGAGGGGGAGATGCCTTTTTCTTGCGGAAAGGCACCGGAACATGCCCCAGGACGCGCATGGCGAGTCTGCGATAAGAGACCATTGAAAATACCTCCTATTACATATATTCTATAATATATTGGAACCGGACAGGGCGGTACGCCACCGTCCCTTCCAACTCGTACCACAACATGAGGGAGGGAACCAGAAAACAGTGGTTGATTGCTAAGCTCAATATAGCACGGGGGGGGGGTAGAATTTCAAGGCTTTCTGCGTGAGTGGGGGTGTTTTCTGCGTGAAACACGAATCATTTCCAAAAT
>CAKUEV010000304.1 GCA_934646845.1 uncultured Slackia sp. | reverse complement strand
GTATGCGCCCGTCCCACCGGCCGACAGGCTATCGGTTCCATACGTCGAACCGGCTCCAGAAGCACCATAGTCATAATCGTACGTAGAGGAATCCGACGACCCATAGTCCGAACCGTAGCCGCTGCTGTCGTAGCCAGAGCCGTAGCTGCCGCTTTCATAACCAGAATCGTAGCCGGAACTATAACCGGAACCCACGCTCGAATCGTAACCGCCATAGCTCGAACCACTCGACGAGGTGCTCGACCCCGAAAGCAAGCCGCCCGTTTCCTGAACGCCAGTTACGGTGCCATCAAGAGTTCCGCCATTGTTAGCATTGCGATCCTCGTCCTCATACGGCGGCAGGCCGGCATCGACGCGTTCCATCATTTTGCGCCATGCGTTGTTATCGCTGTATTCGTACCAAATATTGTTCTCGTACGAAGCATACGTGGGGTTCATCGCCGACCAAATATCGTTATCGACGTCAATGCCGCGCATGCTCGTGGCAACGGAAATAATATCGGTCACTTCCATGTCGGTCGTAACATAGCTGGCCATGGCAGAAAGTGTATTGGTCATAGTGACGACGTCGGCAGACATAAGCTTCTTCGCAATTGCACCGAGCACCATGCGCTGGTTCGCCATACGGTAATAATCGCCCGAGCCGTAATCGTCGTAGGCATGGCGGCTGCGGCACAGAATAAGCGCCTGATCGCCGTTGAGCGTTTGCTGGCCCGCTTCAACACGACCGCCCGCCTCGTCGTCGTCGATGGTCATAGGAACGTCAACTTCGATTCCGCCCAGACCGTCAACCGCCGCTTTGAATCCGTCAAAGTCGACCGACACATAGTGAGAAATGGGCACGCCAGCGAACTTCGAAATAGTGCTCACCACGAGCGGTGCTCCGCCATATGAGGCGGCGGCATTGAGCTTGTTCGGACCATAGCCCTCGATATTCACATAGGTATCGCGCTCAATAGACACCAGGGCCACGGTTTTCTGAGTAGGATCGATTCGGGCGAGAATCATAGAGTCGCTTCGGAAGGTGTCACCTGCGAATTCGGCACTCTGCTCGCGCTCTTCCGACTTATCGACGCCCATGATAAGGCAATAGAATGGCTCACCTGGCTGCACTGTTTCGTTCGACAGGGAAGCTTTCAGCTCGTCAGACACGTCCTCGTGGAGCTTGTTGCCGATGGAGTTCATGTAGACCACGCCGGCGAACGCCGCACCGCCCACAAGAAGAGACAAGGCCAGCACCACGATAAGGGCAATAATGGGACCACGCCTGTGCTTTTTGGGCGGTTGGTAGCAATCGCGCGAGTAGGCCTGGGCGCCATAGCTCGCATGTGCAGAAGCGCCCATAGGCGCATAGGTGTTTGCTCCGCGAGCATTGCGGTGCACAGAGACGGGACGCATTCCCTGAGGAGCCGCGCCCTGGTTTTGTTGTGTGTGTTTGCGTTTATTCATGGAGCGTATTATCGCTCCTTTCGAGGTCAACAACCAAAAGCACACGCAAGTGTTCGAAACCTTAACATAACCTAACGACAAAACTGAATGCCGAAACTGCGCCCAATGTCCCAAACTCTTTTGAAGAAAGCGAGTCGTTACCTTTCCAGCCGCACAACGCGTTACACTGAAGGCATCGCAAACCCAAACGAAACAACCCACACCAACCGAGGAGCGAGAGTGTCGCACGATAACGACTTTCCCGAAAATCACGACGCACTGCGCACGCGTACGCATGCTCGCCCTCGCCCGGCCAAAAAGCCGCTTGCCGCGCAAGAGGGGCAGCGCATTCCCGCGCGTCGCGCCGATGAGCGCGCATACCCGGTCGAAGCGCCCAGCCGTTCGACCGAGCCGCGCCCGTCCCGTAACCAAGCATCCGGCGCCCGAGCGTCAATGTCGAGGCCCCCAAAAACCGCATTCGCCATTGCGGGCGTATGCGTTGTGCTCGCGCTCGTCCTGTTCGGCGTCGTGCACTGGCAAAACACCAAGCCCATCGACATCATGGTAAACGGCCAAGAGCTGCAGCTGCCTCGCGCCGCAACCGTAAACGACGCATTCGAGGCGGCAGGCTCACCCGCAACGGCGGGCAATATGCTCGATATTGACGGAGAACTGCTGCAAGAGGGCAGCGGCACGGCGTATACGGCAACGCTCGACGGACAGGAACTCGACCCCGCCACCGCAGCCGACACGCCGCTCGATGGCCACACGAGCATTGATTTCGCAAACGGCGTCGACGTCGAAGAGCCATCCAACACGGCCGAAAACCAGCCCATCGCCCACGGCGTTCAAGACATTGGGCATGGGCCGCTGCATATCGTCGCCCAAAAAGGGCAAGATGGCTCAGGCACGATCAAAACCGGCCAGGTTTCTGGAAAACAGCAGGTCGTCGAAGTAACAAGCGACCCCGTCGATACCGTTATGAAACGCTGCTACCCCGACACGGGGGGCGAGAAGGTCGTGGCGCTCACCTTTGATGACG
>CAKUEV010000303.1 GCA_934646845.1 uncultured Slackia sp. | reverse complement strand
GCTTGCCCTTGAGCTCAGGAAGAACCAAAGCAACAGCACGAGCGGCACCCGTGGTGGTCGGAATCATGGACAGCTGAGCCGCGCGAGCACGACGAAGGTCCTTGTGAGGAAGGTCGAGAATCTTCTGGTCGTTGGTGTAGCTATGAATGGTGTTCATGTAGCCACGCTCGATGCCGAAGTTCTCGAGCAGCACCTTGGCGACAGGGGCCAAGCAGTTCGTGGTGCACGAAGCGTTCGAAATAATGTTGTGGGCTTCCTTGTCGTAATCGCCGTCGTTCACGCCCATAACGATGGTGATGTCTTCGCCCTTAGCCGGGCAGGTGATGACGACCTTCTTTGCGCCAGCATTGATGTGCTTGGAAGCAAGTTCGCCCGTCTTGAAAATGCCGGTGGATTCGATAACGACATCGACGCCGAGTTCGCCCCAGGGCAGGTTCTCGGGGTCGCGCTCGCAGAGCACCTTGGTGGCGTGGTCGTCGGCCACAAAGCCGTCTTCTGTAACCTCGACCGTGTCGAATGCGCGGCCGTGGACGGAATCATATTTCAGCAAATGGGCCATCGTGGGAATGTCGCCCAGGTCGTTAACCGCAACGACGTCGAGCTCGGGATCGTTCGCCATCGCGCGGTAAACGAGACGACCGATACGGCCAAAGCCGTTGATGCCAACCTTGATTGCCATGTGCAAACCCCTTTCTTAGGTGCATTACTGCCTCGAATTATAGGTGAGAGCGATAAAAGGACAACAAAAAGCGGCCCAAAAGCACGGCGAGCGGCCAAAAAGCACCGCTCGCGGACATGGGAATGACAAGCTCGCCCCAAAGTCAGCGAAAACGGCTCTGGCGAGTGCAGTTCGAGCGAAGCCAAGGCGACGCGTACTTCGGTACGCGAGTCGAAGGCTGAACCCGAAATGCGCCGCCAGGGCCGTTTGCAGCGTCGAGCGGTTGCGTCGTTCGTCAGAACGACGCAACTATTTCAAATCCATGTTCTGCATCATTTCTTGCAGCTGCTTCATATCGGACATCTTCATGCCACCCATGCCCGGCAAGCCAGGCATGCCGAAACGGGACTTCTTGCCCTTTTTGCCTTTCTTGCCCTTCTTCGTGGGACGGCCCATGCTCGCGGCGGCGGGCATCATCTTTTTCATCATCTTGCGCGTCTCGTTGAACTGCTTCATGACCTGGTTCACTTCTTGAACCGAGGTGCCGGAGCCGGCGGCAATGCGCTGGCGGCGGCTGCCGTTGAGCAGCTCGGGCTTTTCGCGCTCGGCTTTCGTCATAGAGAAGATGATGGTCTCCATGCGGTCGAGGGCGCCCGTGTCAACCTGGCCCTGCGCCATGGCCTTATCGCCACCGGGCAGCGCGCTGATGAGCTTCGAGATGCCGCCCATCTTGGCAACTTGCTTCTTAATTTCGAGGAAGTCGTTCAAGTTGATGTCCGCCTTCTGAACGCGCTCGGCGGTCTCAGCCTCAATCTCTTCGGCCTGAATCTTCGAAGCATGCTCGATAAGCGAAACCACGTCGCCCATGCCCAAAATGCGCTTGGCCATGCGGTCGGGATGGAACGGCTCGAGCGAATCGGGCTTCTCGCCTGCGCTGATGAATTTAATCGGCTTGCCTGTGACCTGCATGAGCGACAGCGCGCCGCCGCCACGGGCGTCGCCGTCCATCTTCGACATGATCACGCCGTCGAAATCGACCTTCTCGGCGAAGGCCTGAGCCACGTTCACGGCATCTTGGCCGGTCATGGCATCGACGACCATGAGAATCTGGTCGGGCTTCACGGCGGCCTTGATATTGGCGGCCTCTTCCATCATCTCTTCGTCGACATGCAAACGACCCGCCGTGTCGACGATGACCACGTCACGCAGGTTGTCGATGGCGAAGCGCACGCCCTCGCTCGCGATTTTCACCGGATCTTGGCCGTCGCCGCGATAGACCTTCACGCCCATCTCGTCGCCGAGCGTTTGCAGCTGATCGGCCGCAGCCGGACGGTATACGTCGCAGGCCACGAGCAAGGGGCTGTGGCTCTTGCCCTTCAACAGGTATGCGAGCTTGGCCGCAGCGGTGGTTTTACCCGAGCCCTGAAGGCCCACGAGCATGATCACATTGGGGATGCGGCTCGAGAGCACCAAGCCCGAATCGGTTTGGCCAAGCAGCGCCGTAAGCTCGTCGAGCACGATTTTCACGACGTTTTGCGCCGGCGTGAGCGAATCGAGTACCTCGGCGGTCAAGCAGCGCTCCTTCGCGTTCGCGATGAAGCTCTTCACGACCTTGAAGTTCACATCGGCCTCGAGCAGCGCCATGCGAATCTCGCGCATTGCCGCGTTGATATCGTCTTCGGTAAGGCGGCCCTTCGATTTCAGGCCGCTGAAAATGCCTTGCAGGCGATCGGAGAGGTTCTCAAACATACAAACTCCTTGCTATCGCGCTTCGCGTTCGTCGAATTCACCCACAAGAGCGCGTGCGAAATCG
>CAKUEV010000302.1 GCA_934646845.1 uncultured Slackia sp. | reverse complement strand
TCAGAGGGCTTCGTGGGCACCGATGACTCGTCGCTCATCGAACGATTGGGCGGCAAAGTGCTCGTGGTGGAAGGCAAACGCAGCAACATCAAGCTTACCGTTCCGGAAGATTACGCCATGTTGAACATGAGCCTGGGCGTTCAGTCCGACTAGCTGATCGGTCGAAATGGGGTAGGGACAAGTTCCCTGCCCTCATTTTTTATAGGGCACACGGCCCTGGAAGGATAGGCTTCTCACTCCAAGCGCCACATGGGGCGCGAGTAGAGAGGTCCAAGACGCTTTATTGTGCCAAGCAAGTTGCGTGCGCCCTCCATCTCGGCTGAAGCGCTGTTGGTGCAACTTCTTCTTATGGCAAAGGCCCTCGCAGGATAGATTCCGCGAGGGCCTTATTGCTGCGCTTCGAGGTTTTCGACGCGCGTTTTTGCCTTGAGTTCCTGTCAGCCTCTCTTGTCCAACTCGTTTAACGCTCGCGACGCTTGCGCAATCCAGCCGCGATGGCGATTGATGATGCGACGCATAATGCGGCGCTCGCTCCGGTAAACGGCGCGATGCTATCGCTTGTCTGTGGAATCAGCGAGTTTTTCGCGTTTGCGCCATCCGAATGGGTGCTGCTCGCAGGGCTTTCGGCCGGGGAGCCGCTAGGAGTGGTTTCGCCTTGGCCATTGCTGCCGGAGGGATCCGGTGCGGGCTCTGCCGGCTGGTTCTTGTCGGCAATCGTCAGGGATTCTTCGCCCAAGCCGTCTTTGCCACCATTGATTCCCTTGCCGCCCGTGATAGTGCGATTCTCGCGTGCGGTGGTAATGGTGATGCCTTTCGTGCCGACGTCGGCGCCATCGATGGCCTTATTGGTGATGGTGTCGGCATCGCCGCCCGCAAGGATGAGCGTTCCGGTCGAAATCGTGCCCGTTCCTGTGACGGCCGTTGCGGGAATGCCATTGCCGCCCACTTCGTAAGAGCCGCCCGTGGCTTGCAGGGTGCCTGCTCCTGCAATCGTGCCGTTGTTGAGCTCAATGGCGCTTACTGCTTCACCGGGAGCGGTTCCCCCGTTTCCGCCGGTCACGGTAAGTTTGGAGGCGTCCGCAATGCGCGCCGTGCCGTTGACTTTAAGGCCAATCTGGCTCTGATCGGCCTTGATGCTATTTTCTCCCTCGATGTCTACCGTGCCATTGATGATGACGACCTGCTCGGGAGCGGAGGGGGTCGGCTTGCGGCCGTCAGTTAAGAATTGCGCATGGGAAACGACTTCGGAATCTTTCAGAGTCGAGCCGTTGTTAAGCGTAATGGTGCTCGTAACCGAAGAGCTGTCGTTCAGCGTTAGCGTGCTGCCATTGACTTCAATGGGGCCAAACACGGCGGAATCGGTAATCGTGAGTTTGGCGCCCTTTTCAACAATGATCTTAACGGAGCTGTTGACCTTCATGTTTTCAAGCGTGACATCGGCTCCGGCGGGAATGGTCAGCGTGTCGGAAGCAAAGTCTTCGGTTGCATTGCCGATTTGGCCGTACAGGCCGCTTGTGTGCGAACCGTAAATATGGTGCAGCCAAGCGGGCACAACGGCGTTGTCGCTCCGGTCGATTTCGTAGGGCTCCATGTCCCAATCGCTCGGCTCGCCTGAAAGCGTGGCGATTTGGCCGGCGAGGGTTTCTTTCCCGCTGTAGATGCGGAGCTCAGACGTGTTGGTTTTGAAAGAATAGTCTCCCAATGTCGCTACGGCGCCAACCTGATAGGTGCCTGGGGCGCCTGCCGTGCCGGAAAGGGTGATGGCCGCCTTGCCGCCGGCGTTGAAAAGCATGGCGGAAAGTCCAGCGCCATCAGGAGAAACATATGGCTTCAACGCGAATTTGCTTCCTATTGCCGTTGACGAGAAGTCGAAGTAGCTTTGCTTGTTACCGCTTTCATCGGTGACGAATACCTCGAGCTCGTGATTCACACTGTCCTGATAGTCGCCTTGGCCCGTGCGAACGGCATCGAGCACGCCTTCAACGGTGAATTCGTAGTTTTGGTAGGCCTCCATGGTCACGGTCACCGATTTGCTCTGCGTGCCGGTGCCTGCTTCGTCGGCAGCCTGTGCTGTGATGGTGGCGCTATAGGTGCCCGAAGAGGCTGGCGTGCCGGAAATTGTAACGGTATTGCCGCTTACGGACGCCGAAAGCCCCGAATCCGCTTGGTCGATGCGCGCGGTGACGGTCGCCGCATCTGCGTTGGTCCCGCTCAAAGTAAGCTTGATCGCATCGGAGAATTCGCGGCCGTGCACAGCATCGGCAAGCGTGGCTTTGTCGGCGACAAGGCCAAGGTCTTCAAACGCGCTTTGGGCGGTTCCGTTGTTGGTGGGTTCTTGGGTCGAGCCGGTATAGCTCGCCTGGCCGTTATTGAGAATCGTGCCCGAGTTGAACGTGCAGTTCTCGAAAGTTGCCTTGCCGCCTTTTTCGACTTTCACGCGATTGGAGAACGTGCAGTTCTTGAAGGTGATGTCCGCGCCAGAAGGAATGATGAGT
>CAKUEV010000301.1 GCA_934646845.1 uncultured Slackia sp. | reverse complement strand
GACAAAATGATCGCCGACGATGGCACGCCGCATACGGCCCATACGACGGCACTCGTTCCGTTCGCTCTGGCAGATGGCACTGGTGCTGGCCTCAAGCTTAATGGAGAGCAAGGCGCGCTGTGCGATATTGCGCCGACGCTTTTAGCTGCTCTGGGCATGGAATCGCCGAAGGAATTCACGGGTCGCAGCCTGCTGGCGTAAGGTGCTGATTACTGTCGTTCCCCGTCGGAGGCGTGTTGCGGGGGCGTCTGCGCTGCTCGATCTTTTATGGCTCTTGTCGAATTCCAGCTGTCGAATTCCGCGCGTGGATTCGCAATTCCTCTTTCACTTTATCATGCGATAGTGCTATAGTCTTGTAACCCGCTTGCAACACCTTTGATGCCGAGGCTGCCCGCTTCGGCATCTTTGTATTATGGAAGGATTCCGCGCATGATCGCAATTGTCAAACCTGGAACGCCAAAAGAAGGTGTGGCGCAACTCTGTGAAATCATCGAGAGCAAAGGTGTCTCGACGTCGGTTATCGAAGGCACGAACCAGACCATTATCGGTTTGGTTGGCGATACGACCCGCATTGACCCGTATTTGCTCGAATCGAACAGCATGGTCGAGGCTGTTCGTCGTGTGTCCGAGCCCTTCAAGAAGGCAAACCGCAAGTTCCATCCCGATGATACGGTCATTGAGGTCGGTGGTGTGAAAATCGGCGGCAAGGGCAATTTCGCCGTTATGGCTGGTCCTTGCTCGGTCGAGAGCGAAGAGCAGTGCATGATCATTGCCGAGCAGGTCAAAAAGCACGGCGCCGCTATTTTCCGCGGTGGCGCGTTCAAGCCCCGCACGAGCCCCTATTCCTTCCAGGGCTTGGGCAAAGAAGGCCTTGACATCCTCTCGAAGGTCAAGCGTGAGTTCGACCTGCCCATTGTTACCGAAATCATGGACGCCCGCGACCTTGATCTGTTTGACGATGTCGACATTCTGCAGGTAGGCGCGCGCAACATGCAGAACTTCTCGCTTCTTAAAGAGCTTGGCCGCTATGGCAAGCCCGTCTTGCTCAAGCGCGGCATGTCTGCGACGATCGACGAGCTGCTCATGAGCGCCGAATATATCATGAGCGAAGGAAACGACCAGGTCATGCTGTGCGAGCGCGGCATTCGAACGTTTGAGACGCGCACGCGCAACACCTTTGACGTAAGCGCGATCCCCGTGCTTCGCGAGCTCACCCATCTTCCTATCATCGCCGATCCGAGCCACGCGACGGGCTATACCCGCTTCGTGACGCCTGTGGCATGTGCCGCGACGGCCGCCCAGGCCGATGGTCTCGAGGTCGAAGTGCATCATGACCCCGCCCATGCTGCCTCCGATGGCGCTCAGGCGCTTTTGCCCGAGCAGTTCGAAGATATGATGCGTCGCGTGGGCATTATTCGCTCCGCCGTTACCGCGGAATGGTAGGGCGCGATGTCCGAAACCGATCGAACCCCTAAACGAGTTGGTATTGTCGGCCTGGGCCTTATTGGCGGCTCGTTCGCGAAGGCGTACGCCGATGCGGGCATCGAAGTGTTCGCGGCCGATATCGATGAGCGAGCCATGAACGCCGCCATGGCCGAGGAAACTGTTGCCGGCCCTCTGGATGAAGCGACCATTCCAGAGTGCGAGCTGCTCATTCTTGCGGTGTATCCCCAGGCGATTATCGAATGGGTGCGCGCGCATGAGCAATTCATTTCGCCTTCGACGCTTGTCATCGATTGCGGCAGCGTGAAGCGCAGCGTGTGCCCGGTGTGCTTCTCCATCGCCGAGCGCCGAGGTTTCACGTTCATCGGCGGCCATCCTATGGCTGGTTTGCAGTACTCGGGCTATCGCCATGCTCGCGCCGATTTGTATGCGGGCCAGCCTATGGTGCTCGTGCCGCCTGAGATTTACGACCCCGATATTATCTTGTGGGCCGAGGAGGCTTTGTCGCCTGCGGCTTTCGGGTCGTTCTCAATTACCACTGCGGCCAAGCATGATCAAATCATCGCGTACACGTCGCAGCTCGCGCACGTCGTGAGTTCCGCGTTCATCAAAAGCCCCACGGCGCAAAAGCATCGCGGTTTTTCAGCGGGCAGCTATAAAGACCTTACGCGCGTTGCCGAGCTCAACGCCGATATGTGGACCGAGCTGTTCATGGACAACGCGGATAACCTTACCGAAGAAATCGGCGTGGTTATAACGGAGCTGGAGCGCTATCGCGATGCGCTTTCTCGCGGAGATGAAGCCGAGCTTCATGATTTGCTCGAGCAAGGCTCCATTGCCAAGCGCAAAGCCGACGGCCGTTATTCGGATGCGCGCGAAGGCGGCGTGCGATGAGCGTGGTCAGGGTCGATGCTGCATCGCATGGCTACGATGTCTTCGTCGATGAATTCACGCTCGACCAGGTTGGCGAGCTGTGCCGCGACGTGAGCGGGGGAGATGCGTGCTGCATCGTGAGCGACAGCAATGTCGCACCTCTGTATCTCGCTCGCGCTAAGGC
>CAKUEV010000300.1 GCA_934646845.1 uncultured Slackia sp. | reverse complement strand
AAGCTCTTCGACCTGGTCTTTTTCGGCGCGAGAATCGAGCAGCGTGGCGGCAACGGTGCAGCCCACGATAATCGCGGCGCCCAGGACGCCCATCATCGAGAGCACCTCGCCGAGTACGAAGAAGGAAATGATCGCCGTGACAACGGGCTCGGAGCACAGGATGACAGAAACGGTCGCGGCGGGAATGTGCGCGAGCGCCTTATTCTGCAGCCAGAACGCCAAGCACGTGCCGGCGATGGCGAGGAAGGCCACTGCAGCCCACGTGCCCACCGAAACGGTGCCGAAAACAGGCGCGGGCTCGGTCGCAACCGCGCCGCCCAGCGAGAACAAGAAAGCTCCACCGGTCTGCACGGCCGACATGGCGGCAGGACCGATTTCGGAAAGGCCGCGCTCGGAAAGCACGATGCCCAGCGCGAACAACGCGGAAGAGCCCAAGCCCACGAACTCACCCATGCCGAACGACAGCGCGCCGCCGTTGCAGCACAGAAGATAGAGGCCCGCGAGCACCGCGATTTGCAGAACCAGCGTGCTCAGGCGATACGTGCGGCGCATAAGCGCGAGCGCGATCACCGGAGTGAACAGCATCGGCAACGAAATGAAGAAGCCCGCGTTGGTAGCGCTCGTCATATCGACGGCCAGCGAGCTCGCGACAAACGCGACCGCGTACACCACACCGACGGGGAGCCACGCGCTCACGCGGGAGCCGCGCAGGCCTTTGGCGATCTGTTTGCCAAACAGAACCATAAACAAAGCGAAGGCAAGGCCAAAACGAAGGGTCTGGCACCACAGCGGAGAAATCTCGCCATAAGCAACCTTCATAACGACGTTGTCTGCGCCGTAGAAAATCGCCTGCAGCACAACGAATGCTGCAAATACCATGTTCTTACCCTGCGTCACTTTGAGCCGTCCTCTTTCTTCGATAAGCGCAAGAAGCCCCAAGGCCTTATCGAAGAGCCTTGAAACCGCTTGCTTGTTTTGGGTGTTTACGGGAGCTTTATCATCGTTTCGGCGGTCGCCATTGCCTATTTCGACTTCCCGATGATGCGTATACTACGAGGTTGTTGAAATAAAGTAAAACTAGAGTATTTTGTAATAGGTAAAGAGTTTCTTATACCCAGTTGATTTCACACGTAAAGAAGAAAATCGCAGGAGAAACGGCAGGTTTTCATGACGTCGAAGTATGAAGCCTTTGTGTTGGCGGCCGAGACGGGAAGCTTCAAAAGCACCGCCGAGCAGCTTGGCTACACCCAAGCGGGCATCAGCTACATGATGAGCTCGCTCGAATCCGAAATGGGCACGGCGCTTTTCACGCGCGACCATTCGGGCGTTCGCCTTACCGAGGACGGCCGCAACCTTTTACCTTGGATTCAAGACGTGTGCACAAGCGAGCGAGCGCTTCAAGCGCGTTTGGGCGAAGTGAGGCATTTGGAAAGCGGCACGGTGCGCGTCGCCGCATTCGCATCGACTGCTATTCGCTGGCTGCCAGGCATCGTAGATGAGTTCACAAAAGCCCATCCCAAAGTTGAGCTCGAGTTCGCATGCTTCGAGGAGCAGAAAACAATCGAGGACGGTTTGCTGCACGGAGAGTTCGACTGCGGGTTCATCGTTTTGCCTCCGCAGGAAAAATTCTTCGTCATACCCCTGGTTCAAGACCCAATTTATGTCGCGCTAGCTCCGCACCACCCCCTCGCCCAAGAAGATTTCTTCTCCCGCGAGGCACTCGCGAACGAACCCTACATCAAGATCCGAAACCCAGGCTACACCGAATTCGACGCCGTATTCGACCGGCATGAAGTTGTGCCGCACACGCGCTTCGTGATGGATAACGACTTCGCCGTTATGGGCATGGTGAACAAAGGCCTCGGCTACAGCCTTTTCCCAAAACTCATTTTGCGCAAGGCGCCCTTCCAGCTTGCGCGCATCGAGCTGGAGATTCCCACCCACCGCGAACTCGGAATCGCCATGCGTTCATGGGATCGCGCATCCATGGCAGCGAAGGCGTTCGTCGAAACTGTTCGAACCTGGGTTGCCGCTTGGGACGAGCGCGTTGAATTCGATGAGCGCTGGGACAATCTGGGATAGCGTCAAAACGCCGCACGCGGAAAACCTCCGCATACACAACGCGGCCGAGGCGCCATGCCCCGGCCGCGTTTTTTCGTTCTTTTAGAAATGGCACCGAAAGAAAGCGTCTCGGTTACGCTGGGAACCGTGACGCCCCCGCGCAATTGACCCGCAAAGAGACAATGCGGCCGTCTCAGCAACCGCGGCGCCCCACCGCGCACAGAGCAACCACCAGGAAAGGCTTAGCCCTTGTAGTCTTTGCCCACGATAACCAAATAGGAGCCCTCATAGGTGTAGCTGCCATCGTTTACCGTAGGAGTGCCGCAGCCAAGCAGCTTGGCGATGCTCTTCGCGACGCTTTCGTCGGTTCCCTTGTCGTAAATGACGAGCGTCTTGCTGTAGTTGTACGAATCGGCATCGAGCGTATTCGTCACGTCGTAGCCTTTATTCGTAAGCGTGCTTGC
>CAKUEV010000299.1 GCA_934646845.1 uncultured Slackia sp. | reverse complement strand
CGAAAGACCTTTCGGAGTCGTTTGATACGAAGGTTCAGGTTCGCAGCGTGAACGGAAAGAATAAGATCGAAATCGAATTCAAGGACGAAGAAGACCTGCATCGTCTCTACGACCTCATGAAGCATTCTGCCGAATAACACCAACACGCAACCAAAGGGGCCTTCGCGATATTCCGAAGGCCCTTTCTTTCGACGAGGGATATACGCATGATAGATATCGAAAAAGGCATCAAGGCATATTCGAGGGAAGGCCTTGCCGAGTTCGTGAAAAGCGCCGGCATGCCTGCATTCCGCGCAAAGCAAATCGAGCAATGGCTCTACCAAAAAGGAGCCACTTCGTATGATGAAATGACGAATCTCTCGAAAGATATGCGCGCGAAGCTCGCCGAAGCCGCTCCGTTGTACTGTGCGGAAATCGACGATCGCCAGGTTTCCCAAGACGGCACGAGGAAATACATCGTTCGATACGTCGATGGTTGCACGGCGGAAATGGTTGCCATGCCGTCGGGCGATCGCCTTACGGTATGCGTTTCATCGCAAGTCGGTTGCGCGATGGCGTGTTCGTTCTGCGCCACGGGTAAAGAGGGATTCACCCGTAATTTGCTCCCTGGAGAAATTGTCGAGCAGGTGCTTCTTGCTCAAAACGATATGGGCACCCGCGTGAGCAATGTGGTTATCATGGGCCAAGGCGAGCCGTTTTTGAATTACGGCAACACCCTCGCAGCCCTTCGTTTCCTGAATGGCAAAGACGGGCTCAATATTGGCGCTCGCCACATCACGGTTTCGACGTGCGGCATTCTCGATGGCATTCGAGCATTTGGCGCGGAACCTGAGCAGTTCATTCTGGCGGTTTCCCTGCATTCCGCCATCCAAGAAACCCGCGATGCCCTTATGCCCCGCGTGAAGAATCAAACGCTTCCCGCCTTGCATCGTGCGATTGAGGAATACCAAGCCGATTGCGGCCGTCGAGTTTCGCTTGAATACCTCCTTATCAAAGGCTTCAACGATGACGACGATCACCTGCAGGCGCTTGTCGATTTTTGCGAGGGTATTTCCGCCCACGTGAATTTGCTGCCCCTCAATAATGTTCCGGGCTCCCCCTTCCAGCCCGCCTCCAAGCATTGTGTCGACGCATTCATTCGGACGCTTGAGCATGCAGGCGTCGAAGCGACCATGCGCGACTCGCGAGGCGCCGACATTGCGGCGGCGTGCGGCCAGCTTAAAAACCAAAAACGCTAGGAGCCACATTCGATTCAAAACGTCGATGGCCGCATTTGGAATACGAGGAGTCGGCGATCGCGAATGCAATTCGGCGTATGTTGTGTCGGCAGAAAATACGCCCAACACAAGCATGCCTTACGTGCATGGGTTATATTGGGCGAAGGCAATTTAAGAGGGCGTAAGCCCATCGCGAAAAGCTGCGATAAGAGTGAGGAATGAAATGGCGTACTCAGGCAACCCGAAGGATTATTCCGTCGCTGTGGTGTATGGCGGCACGAGCGGCGAGCGCGAGGTTTCTTTGAATTCCGGCGCTGCATGCGCCGATGCGTTGAAAGAAGCTGGCTTCACTGTCGACCTTGTCGACCCCTCGGTGAAGGAAGATCTGAAGAAGCTCATCGACGGCGATTACGACATCGCGTTTTTGGCGCTGCATGGCAAAGGCGGCGAAGACGGCACGATTCAAGGGTTCCTCGAAACCGTGGGCATTCCTTATACTGGTTCGGGCATTCTTGCGAGTGCTCAGGCCGTGAACAAGGGCAAGGCGAAAGAGCTGTATGCTGCTGCCGGCTTGAATGTCGCTGCTTCCGCCGTTATTGGCAAGGGCGACGAGCTCGATGACGAAGACCTCAAAGAGATTTCCGCCGAAATCGGCATTCCCTGTGTGGTGAAGCCTACGACCGAGGGCAGCTCCCTTGGCATGACGATCGTCCATGAGTTTGACGAATTGCGCGGCGCAATCGATTTGGCTCTGAGCGTTGACGAGGAAGCTATGCTTGAAGCGTTCATCGAGGGCATCGAGCTTACCGTGGGCGTTATCGGCAACGATGATCCGCGCGCGCTGCCCGTTATCCAAATCGTGCCCACTGAAGACGAGTTCTACAACTTCCATGCGAAGTACGCACAAGGCGGCAGCAAGCACCTGTGCCCCGCTCCGCTTTCTGCGGAGGCAACCGAGGCCGTGCAGGAACTTGCGGTTGCGGCGCATTCGGTTTTGGGCTGCCGTGGTATTTCTCGCAGCGACGTGATGATGGATGCCGATGGCGTATGCTGGCTCCTTGAGACGAACACCCTGCCTGGCATGACGGGAACCTCGCTTGTTCCCGATGCGGCGAAGGTCGCTGGAATGACCTTCCCCGAGCTGTGCGAAAAGATTGTCGCTCTCGGTTTGGAATAGGCCAAATCGCTGAAATCAAACGAAACGAGCCCTGCGGTGGTGTTTCTCCTCCGCAGGGCTCGTTAGTCTACTAAGGCTTTGAAAATGTCTTAGAACGGCTTAGAAAAGGCCGAATTTACGGAGCGCCCATACCACGAGCGTGACGAGGGCCA
>CAKUEV010000298.1 GCA_934646845.1 uncultured Slackia sp. | reverse complement strand
GAGAGCAACGTCGATTCGTTTGCGCGGAAGAGCATCGAAGGCACGGAGCGCGACGGCGCCATCTTGGCGTCGCTTGTCGATCCGGCCGTTTGTTTCGCGGGCCGCTGCCCTTCCGTCTGCTATTGCAGCAGGTACTTCGTGAGCTCTGCGCGGCTTGCGATGCCGAGCTTCGCGTATGCCATCGACAGGCGGTTTTTCACCGTGCCAGTGGAAATTCCCAGATGGTTGGCGATTTCGGTGTTCGACCACCCGCGGCTTGCGAGCATGGCGATGCTGAATTCGGTGGTGGTGAGGTCGCTCGTCACGTGCGCGCCCGCTTCGGGGTTGTGCAGGCGCCGCCATCCCTCGCTGAAGCGATAGGTGATGTTGATCACGCGCGCGTAGTGCTCGGGATAGTCTTCCTTCAGACACGTTTCGAGCACGCCCTGCAAAAGCCCATGGTGCTCGCCGATTTCTTCAAAGAGGTCGTCGGCTAAGGCAATGTTCCACGCTCCCATGAAATGGCGCCGCGCGGCTTCGGCGTCCTTCAGATTCACCTGCCCCATGGCTGCGACAAGGTGCAGGAACTGCTCCGCGATGGGGTAGCGCCCCTGTTTCGTCATGAGCGCGGTTTCGGCCATGCCCACGCAGCGGCCGTATTCGCCGAAAAGGTACGCGTGGTGGGCGAGCGCGTAAATCGCGAAAAGGCGCAGGCCTTCGGGCAGTGTAGCGATATGTTTCGCGAACGTGCCTGATGGATAGGGTGTGGACAGGTGCAGGAGCACGCTCGAGGCGGCGTCGAAGAGTATGTATGAAGCATGCAGCGCTGGCGTCGCCTCGATTGATTCATCGCCGCGCATTGCCGCGATGTTCGCGAGGCATTCTTTCGTTTCCCAAATTTTCCCCAGGGTAAGATCTGCGTACGCGCAAATGAAATTCGCCGAGATGCGCAAGGCGGGATCGGGGTGGTCCAAGAATGGCGCAGCGTTGGCATGCGCTTCTTCGGGCTGTCCTCGGAAGTAATGGGCTTCCGCTTGGGCGATGCGGCCCAGTTCGGCATCTCGCGCGGCAATAGCCGCTACGGCTTCGTCGAGCTTGCCTGGTTCGGCGGCAGCGGACACGAGCGGCATGGGAAGCCGCGTTTCGATAAAACTGTATATACGCTCAGCCATAGGGCTCCTTTGGCCGAATGCGGAAAAGAGGGGGTTTGAGCAACCCCCTTCATAATAACGCGGCACGCTGCGGTGGGCGTTTTTGCTTCGGTAATTATTGCGTTAATGTTCGTCGGCGGCGTCGAGTTTCGCTTCGCATTAACATTTGCGGGCAGTGTCGAATTCTGCTTCGCGTCAGCATTCGTCGGCGGCGTCGAGTTCCGCTTTGCGTTATCGTTCGTCGGTTGCGTCGAGCTCCGCTTCGATTTTCGCGCGGCGATGTTTCGCCTCGTAGAACGCCAGACACAGTGCACCGAACGTGGCGGCGAAAATCATAACGCCGAAAACCACGCCTGTCGCAAGATTTGCTGCCCAGAAAATGTCTTCGAACGGCACGATTTGCGCCTCAGCGATGCAGCGCATGGCGGCAATGGCAAGCGCGCTTGCAGCACCCGTGATGCCGGCGATGAGCAGAAAGTAACCGGCGGGAAGGTGCTCGGTTTGGCCAAAACGGTTGGTGTCGACGTAACCCTTTCGCGTTTGCAGCACGGCGCATATAAGCATTACGATGAAAAGCCACGCGTACATGGCGGCGTCAACGGGACTTGCGAACAGGTGGAACGCATCGTTGGCGCCATTGTGCACCCACGCAACCTGTTGGGCTATGATTTCATATGCGAGCAGTACCAGCATGCCGAACGAGAGCAGTATAAAGCCGAACTCGTAGATTTTGGCGTTCTCGGCTTCCAGACGCTCGTCTTTCGGACCTGCGTATTCGCGCCATTTTTGCACGATTTTCATGTTCTGCATTTTCATGGTGTGCTCCTAAAAGAAGAAGGGGTTGGTGTTGATGTCACCGTCGTCTTCCCAAAACAGATCATTCAGGGTGACGTGCAGCGTTTTGCAGATAGCCACGCATAAATTGAGCGTGGGATTGTAGCCGCCCGCCTCGATAAGGCCGATGGTCTGGCGCGTAACGCCCACGGCTTCGGCGAGATCGGTTTGCGAAAGGCCGGCTGCCGCACGTGCCGCCTTCATGCGTAGGTTTTTCTTGCCTGGCATGGGCTTCCTTTCATTTTATGGACATATATCCGTTGCAACATGACAGAAATATATGGCATATGGGATGCAATGTCAACTATAGATTGCATTATGGAAGAAAGAGTTGCTACGAAGTTAGAAAGTGCGCTTTCAGAATGACGCTTGGCGGTTGATCATCGTTCAAATAATATTTGGCCAGCGCTCGCGGCACGACCGATTCCTGCCCGCAGTGCGTCCGAATCGTTGCCTGCGTCGTGTTTACATCGCGCCCGTTCGCATTCGGCCGTTGTCGGCTGGGAACGGCTCAAACACAAGCGCGGCACGCCCGCCGTCTCCAACCCGGGTTTGGCCCGACTCAAGTGGCGTCTGCGTCATGGTTGGGC
>CAKUEV010000297.1 GCA_934646845.1 uncultured Slackia sp. | reverse complement strand
AATCGCAACATGGTTCGCTTCTGCACGAGTTGGAGCACGACCGACGATGAAGTCGATGCCGTGGTTGCCGCAATCGAAGGCCTGCCGGAATAGCGCCGGCCGCGTAGCATTTCTATCTCCATGAATCATCGAGGGAATCTTGAACGATTCCCTCGCTTTGTTTTTCCGTGCATCGTAAAATAGTTCAGTTAAGCAACAAACGTGTAACAACGCCTGTCGAGCGAGGTCCTAACATGGTGCTTCGATAGAATCGACAGACTGAAAATTGAGGTTCCGCGACTTGTCGCGGAACGTGGGCGAGCGCCGCCGGCAAAGGCGCCGCGCGATCGCCATAGACCGACTGAACGATTTAAAGGAGATGCGCGTGCACAACGTATTCCGCGTGCTTATGCGCGATTTGAAACGAATCGCGAAAGCCCCGGCAAGCTGGGTCGTTATTCTCGTGCTCATTATTTTGCCGTCGTTGTACACCTGGTTCAACGTTGTGGGGTTCTGGAATCCGTACAACAACACCGGTGCGCTGAAGGTGTGCGTCGTGAATGAAGACGCGGGCGCGCACAACGATTTGCTCGGCGACTTGCAGCTGGGCGACCAAATCGTGGACCAGCTGCACGAAAATACGCAGCTGGGCTGGGAGTTTACCGATTACGACGACGCCATGGCGAAAATATCGTCGGGCGAGGCGTATGCGGCGTTCGTTATCCCCAGCGATTTCAGCGAAGACATGACCACGCTGCTTACGGACGAGTTCCAACGCCCTCAGCTGGAATATTACGTGAACGAAAAGCTCAACCCCGTGGCGCCGAAAATCACCGATACGGGCGCTTCGACCCTCGACAACACGATCAACGACACGTTCGTTTCCACCGTTTCGTCGGTTGTCGCTGAAACGCTCAACGACAAAATCGCCGAATCGCAGGACTCGTTCGATGCGTCGAAGGCGAAGGTTTCGGCCCAAATCGACAAAGTGGACGCAAACCTATCGGATGCGCGCGAGAGCGTGAGTGGCCTTTCGGCTGCCTCAAGCGACGCTATTGCCCAGGCGAACAGCGCGAAGGCCTCGCTTTCCGACGCCCGCCGCGAAATCGGCGATATGGCGCTGGCGCTCTCGCAGGCTTCGGCTCTCGCGGGCACGTTGAATACTGAGCTCGTGAACTTCTCGGGCAATATGTCGACGGCCATAAGCGGCGGCCTTTCGACCGTTTCGGCGGCTTCTACGAAGGCGAATGCCGTGGTGGGCGATGCCGCAACGGGCATCCAGTCGGCGCAGGGCGACGTGGAATATGCGACGAGCGTTGCCCAGAATGTCGTCGACGGCAACAAGGAAATCATTTCCTATTTGCAAACCGTGGCCGACGACGCCCATCTTACTCAAGACCAGCGCGATGCCGTTAACGCGGCCATCGTCACGCTGTCGCAGGGCAATGCCAACGCCGAAGCCAATCTCAAATCGCTGAACGCGCTTTCCGCAAGCGCCTCGAGCACGGCTGGGTCCATTGCCAATGCGTCGAGCACGGTGAATGGTGCGGTGCAGAAATCGGTCGACAACGGTCGCGCATACAATGACGACCTGTCGAAAAATACTATTCCCGCTGTAAGCCAGGGTCTCTCGGGCCTTGCGAGCACCGCGGGTTCGCTTTCGGGCACGGTCGCCCGTCAGACGTCGCTCATTGACCAAACGTCGCTCGTGCTTGACCAGCTCATCTCAACGCTTAACACAACGGTTGATGCGCTTGGCCAAACCGACGCGCTGCTTGCCGATGTGCAAGGCGATATCGACACCGTGCGAACCGATGTGGTGGCGCTCGGCACGTCGGGCGCCCTTGCGGAGCTGTTCGGCGAAGACGGCACGCTTGACGTAAACAAAATCGCCGACTTCATGCAGTCGCCCACGCAGCTCGAAACCGAGCAGCTCTATCCGCTTAACGCCTATGGCTCGGCCATGTCGCCGCTGTTCATCAACCTCACGCTGTGGATCGGCGTGTTCATGCTCATGGTCATTATGCATATCGAGGTTGACGATGAGGAGATTCGCAACCTCACCATCGCTCAGCGTTTCTTGGGCCGCGGCATTCTGTTCGCCGTTATGGTTTCGCTGCAGGCCATCGTGTGCGTGACGGGCTGCCTGTTCCTTGGCGTGCAGGCCGAAAACGTTGCCGCGCTCTATATAACAGCCGTCGCGTGCTCGCTTACCTACCTGGCAATTCAATACACGCTTTCAACCACGCTGCAGCATGTGGGCAAGGGCCTGTGCGTCATTTTGGTGTTTGTTCAAATCCCGGGCGCTACGGGCTTGTATCCGGTCGAACTCACCACGAGCTTCTTCCAGGCGGTGTACCCGATATTCCCGTTCACGTATGGCATCAACGCCATGCGCGAATGCATTTGCGGCTTCTACGGAAACATGTGGCTCGGCTTCATGGGTATGCTCGCGCTGTTCTTCACGGTTTTCCTGCTCATCGGCATCTTTGCGCGCCCATTCCTCACGAACCTCAATCGCATGTTCGCCAAGCAGCTCGCAGAAAGCGACATCGTGAACTGCGAAGAAGTGCAATTGCCCGAACGCCG
>CAKUEV010000296.1 GCA_934646845.1 uncultured Slackia sp. | reverse complement strand
AGGAAATCCCCGCGCCCGACGTCGACGCCGATGGCCCGGTCGCGATGCAGGTGTGCACCGTCGATCACAGCAGCTATGAAGGCCGCATCGGCATTGGCCGTTTGCACAGCGGCACCATTCACGAGAAAGACCTCGTGCTCGTGGTTCCTTCCGAGGGCGAGCCGTACAACGCACAAATCCGCAAGGTATACACCTTCGAGAACCTTGGCAAGGTCGAGGTTCCCGAGGCTCATGCGGGCGACATCGTTGCCGTTATCGGCATTGAGGCTGCTGACATCGGAGACGTGATCACCGATCGCGAGAACCCGGTCGAAATGAAGCCCATCGCCGTCGAAGAGCCCACCATGGCCGTTGTGTTCGAGGCTTCCACGAGCCCCATCGTGGGTCGCGAGGGCGACATCGTTGGCGCCCGCCAGCTCAAAGAGCGCCTCATGCGCGAAAAGGAATCCAACATTTCCATGCGCATTGACGAGACCGAAGACAAGAGCGGCGTTCGCGTTGCCGGCCGTGGCGTTCTGCATCTGTCGGTTCTCATGGAAACGATGCGCCGCGAGGGCTTCGAATTCCAGGTTGGCCGCCCGCAGGTCGTGTACAAGACCGACGAGCACGGCAACAAGCTCGAGCCTATCGAGGAGGCAACGCTCGACGTTCCCAACGATTACTCGGGCAAGGCCATCGAGGTCATGGGCACCGCTGGCGGCATCATGGAAGACATGGCTTCCGACGAGACCATGACGCACCTCGTGTTCCGCATTCCGTCGCGCGGCACCATGGGCCTGAAGACGCGCATCCTCAACGTGACCCACGGCGAGGGCGTGCTGTTCCACCACTTCCGCGAGTACGGCCCGTACACCGGTGAGATGCAGGGCCGCAAGAATGGCGGCATGATCGCCATGAGCACCGACAAGGCCGTTGCATACGCCCTCGACACGCTGCAGCAGCGCGGTCGCCTGTTTGTGAAGCCGGGCGACGAGTGCTATGAAGGCATGATCGTCGGCGAGTCTGCCAAGGAAGGCGACATGGTCGTGAACGTGTCGAAGACCAAGAATCTGGGCAACCAGCGTTCTTCGACCGCCGACAAGGCCATCCAGCTCACCCCGCCGGTGACCTTCACCCTCGAAGAGGCTCTGGAGTACATCGAGGACGATGAGCTCGTCGAGGTTACGCCGCAGTCCATTCGCATGCGCAAGCGTCTGCTTTCCGCAACCGACCGCCGCAAGGCCAACAAGAACTAGCGAATTTCATTTCGTCGCTTTGAGACCCGCCCGCATACGTGGGCGGGTCTTTGTATATGCACGCATTCATTCGCATGCGGCGAAATGCCCAATTTGCCGTATATGGCCATGCATTTTGGGCGTTCGCGTGATGTGCGTGTGGGTGTATTGTGACGGCGTTAAACCCGTTTTTCGCCTGTGGGAAAATACTGGCCCGTACATAAAGGGCAAAAGCGAATGCGGCATGGGGAGAGGCTAAGCCGCTTTACGTTTGCCCTTGCCCATAGGAGAAGGTAGGGCTTAATGAAGAAGATGAACTTCTTGAAAATCGCCTGCGCTGCGGCGCTTTCCGCCGCATGCTGTTTTGCTGCCGTCGGCTGCAGCCAGACGAAAAGCGATTCCGGCGACGTGTCGGTGAGCGATACGTCCGAAGGCGTTGCCGCCACGGTCAATGGCACGGAAATCGGCGAGAAGGCTGTGACGTCGTACATCGCAAACTTCCGCAGCATGTCGAATCTTGAGTCCGACGCCGACTGGGCGCAGTGGCTCGTTGACAACAACTACACCGCGGCCGATATTCGCGAGGAAGTCATCAACTATTACGCGAGCCAGGAGCTTATTCGCCAGGCCGCCGAAGAAAACGACATTAAGGTCGAGTCTTCCGAAATCGATTCCCAGGTGCAGCAGATGCGCTCTTACTACGATTCCGATGAAGATTGGGAAAACGCGCTGAAGCAGATCGGCACCACAGAGTCGCAGTATCGTTCGCTACTCGAGATTTCCATGCTTCAGCAGGCCCTTCAGGGAAAGGTCGCCCAGCCGGAAGACCCCACCGATGAAGAGCTTCTGCAGTACGCGCAGATGTATGCCACTTACTACAACGGTGCAAAGAAATCGAGCCACATTCTGTTCAGCTCCGATGATGAAGCTACCGCCCAGGAAGTGCTCGACAAGATCAACTCCGGCGAGCTCGACTTCGCCCAAGCCGCTCAAGAGTATTCCCAGGATGAAGGCAGCAAGGAAGACGGCGGCAATGTTGGCTGGGATAAGCTGACGTCGTTTGTCGATGAGTATCAAACCGCGCTTGATGGCCTTGAAGAAGGTCAGGTTTCCGACCTGGTAACCTCGAGCTACGGCATCCATATCATCAAGTGCACCCAGGTGTTCAACGCTCCCGAGGAAGTCACGTCGACCGACCAGCTTCCGTCTGAGTTCATGGATTCCATCAAGTCCACGCTTGAGGCTTCCGCCAAGCAGCAGGCTTATTCACAGTGGTACCAGGATTACAAGAGCAATGCCGACATTCGGATCAACGACATGCCGAGCGGCCTTGCCTACGACGTAAGCCTTGACGG
>CAKUEV010000295.1 GCA_934646845.1 uncultured Slackia sp. | reverse complement strand
GTTACTTCATCTGCGCCGTCGATAGGAATCTCACGAGGCTCCTGGGCGGCTTTGTTCTTACCGTCCTTGCTCATGATTATTTCCCTTCGTTCTTGTCGTCGACGACCTCGTAGTCGGCCTCGATGGGACCGTCATCCTGCTGGGGAGCAGCACCCGCGGCGCCAGCGCCGGCAGCGGCAGCGTCCTGATTGCTGTAAGCAACTTCGGCCAGCTTGTAGCTTGCCTGCTGCAGCTTCTCGGTAGCAGCCTTGATGGCGTCGACGTCGGTGCCCTCAAGCGCAGTCTTGGCTTCGGCGATAGCGGCCTCAACCGTGGACTTGCTGTCGGCGGGAACCTTGTCGCCCAGCTCATTGAGCGTGGTCTCGGTAGCGTTCACGAGAGAGTCGCAGTTGTTGCGAGCCTCGATCTCTTCCTTGCGCTTCGCGTCCTCGTCGGCGTGAGCCTCGGCGTCTTTCACCATGCGGTCGACTTCGTCGTCGGACAGAGCCGTGGAACCGGAAATAGTGATCTGCTGCTCCTTGCCAGTGCCCAGGTCTTTAGCGGAAACGTTCACGATGCCGTTGGCGTCAATGTCGAACGTGACCTCAATCTGGGGCACGCCGCGGCGAGCCGCAGGAATGCCGGTGAGCTGGAAGCGGCCAAGGGTCTTGTTGTCGTTGGCCATCTGGCGCTCGCCCTGCAGAACGTGAATCTCGACGGACGTCTGGTTGTCGGCAGCCGTGGAGTAAATCTCGGTCTTGCGGGTCGGGATGGTGGTGTTGCGGTCGATCATCTTGGTCATCACGCCACCCATGGTTTCAACGCCCAGGGAAAGCGGGGTGACGTCGAGGAGCAGAATGCCTTCGACATCGCCGGAAAGCACGCCGCCCTGAACAGCTGCGCCAATAGCGACGACCTCGTCGGGGTTCACCGACATGTTCGGCTTCTTGCCCGTCATGGTCTCGGCGAGCTGCTGAACAGCCGGCATACGGGTGGAACCGCCAACGAGAATGACCTCGTCGATGTCGCCCGTGCCAAGATCGGCATCTTTCAGCGCGCGCTCAACAGGCTGCTTGCAGCGGTCGAGCAGGTCTTTCGTGATGCGCTCGAACTCAGCGCGGGTCAGCGTGTAGTCGAGGTGCTTCGGGCCGGTAGCGTCAGCCGTGATGAACGGCAGGTTGATGGAAGCCTGCGTGGTGGAGGAAAGCTCCATCTTCGCCTTCTCGGCAGCTTCCTTCAGGCGCTGCAGGGCCATCTTGTCTTTGCGCAGGTCGATGCCGCCGTTGTCAGCAGCGAACTTGTCGGCCATCCAGTCGATGACGCGGTGATCCCAGTCGTCGCCGCCCAGGTGGTTGTCGCCAGCGGTGGACAGAACCTCGAACACGCCGTCGCCGAGCTCAAGCACGGAAACGTCGAACGTGCCGCCGCCAAGGTCGAACACGAGGATCTTCTGATCTTTGTTCACCTTGTCGAGGCCGTAAGCCAGAGCCGCAGCGGTAGGCTCGTTGATAATACGCTTCACGTCGAGGCCAGCGATCTTGCCAGCGTCTTTGGTGGCCTGACGCTGGGCGTCGTTGAAGTATGCAGGAACGGTAATGACGGCCTCGGTGATCGGCTGGCCCACGCGCTTCTCGGCGTCGGCCTTCAGCTTCTGCAGAACCATAGCCGAAATTTCCTCGGGGGTGTATTCCTTGCCATCGATATCGACGACGGAACGGCCATCCTTGCCCTTCACCACGTTGTAGGCGACGGTCTTGCGCTCTTCGGAGGTCTCGTCATAGCTGCGGCCGATAAAACGCTTCACGGACGCAACGGTGTTCTCGGGGTTGGTGACAGCCTGGTTCTTGGCGGCCTTGCCGACAACACGCTCGCCGTCTTTGCGGAAGCCCTCGACCGACGGAGTGGTGCGATCGCCTTCGGCGTTCACCAGAATGGTGGGCTCATTGCCCTCCATAACCGCCATCGCGGAGTTCGTGGTGCCCAGGTCGATACCCAGAATCTTGCCCATATCTATTCAGCCCTTTCTCGTTGACGAAGCCGCGTCCTGCAGCCCCGCTGGTGGCATTGCCACCGACTGTTCTTACCTTGCTTGCTTGGCTCGAAGCCCACGGCTTTTTCTTTCCGCGGCCTTGGAGCCTTCTTGGTACATTTGGCAATATAAAATCTAAGTGCCTCATTGTCAACTTATCTGACAATTTATTTTACACGTTACTTAACTGTCACTTTGAATGATTATTTATATGCCCCATATAGGGAAGATGTGCGAGCAGTGCCTATATATTGTGGTTTTGAGCCGCCCTGCACAACAAAAGCCCCACTCGACGGTAATCGAATGGGGCTTTCGGAATCTCAGTGAGGGGTTGTTAGATCGGCACTTTTGCGGCCGCACAATACAGAAAAGCCGTTGCCCGCGGGGAGGGAGGGGGTGCGGGCAACAGCGTTGATATGGCGAGCTTGGGGAGAAAGAAGGGGCTCGCCCGAGTTATATGAGGAATAAGGGAGGGAACCAGACGTCAGCACCGGGTATCGGAAGCCAAGCGCCGGAACCCAGATATCAAAGACCAGGCTGGCCAAGGGGAGCCTTGAGCCGAAGGG
>CAKUEV010000294.1 GCA_934646845.1 uncultured Slackia sp. | reverse complement strand
GACAACTATATGGCCGCTACGCGCGGTACCGGCCGTTTGATGCTGTTCGCATGCGACCAGAAGGTCGAGCACCTCAACGGCGACTTCTATGGCGAAGGCATCGACCCCGCCGACCTCGATCCCGAGCATCTGTTCAAAATCGCCAGCGAAGGCGTGTGCGGCGTGTGCGCCGGCCAGCGCGGCCTCGTTGCCCGCTATGCTGCCGATTATCCCGAGGTCAACTACCTGGTCAAGATGAATTCGAAGACCAACCTCGTGAAAACCGCCCAGGACGATCCCTACAGCCCGCAGCTGCACGACCTTGAGGCCGTGCTTGACATGCGCGCGAACGGCGTGAACGTGGTGGGCTTGGGCTACACCATCTACCTGGGCTCTGAATACGAAAGCACCATGCTCGCCGAGGCTGGCCAGCTCATCGCCGAGGCCCACGCCGCCGGCCTGCTCGTGGTTCTGTGGATTTACCCTCGCGGCAAGGCTGTTGCCGACGAAAAGGCTCCCGCCCTCATCGCTGGCGCCGCTGGCGTCGCGCTGTGCCTGGGCGCCGACTTCGTGAAGGTGAACCCGCCGAAGGCCACCGACGAAGCTACCTCCGCCGAGAGCCTCGCGATCGCTTCCGCTGCCGCTGGCCGTACGGGCCTTGTGTGCGCTGGCGGTTCCACCGTCGACGCCGAGACCTTCCTCACGCAGCTGCATGACCAGATCCATATTGGCCATGCTTGCGGCAACGCGACCGGCCGCAACATTCACCAGCGCTCGCTCGACGAGGCAGTTCGTCTGACCAAGGCGATTTCCGCTATCACCCTTGCTGATTACAGCGTTGCCGACGCTCTCGCCGTCTTCAAGGGCGAGAAGGACTTCACGCTGTAAGTCGAATTCGCGTACAATCGAAGAGCTTGTTCGGAAGGTCCCGGCAACGGGACCTTCTTTTTATTGCCTGACGCCTTGATTCCGACGCTCGGGATAGTATTCAGAAAGGGGCTCGTATGCCATTCGAGAGCCATAGCGTTGAAGAGACCCAGCAACTTGCTCGCGCGATTTCCGATCGCGTGCAGCCAGGCGACGTGATTTTGCTCGTGGGCGATTTGGGCGCGGGCAAAACCCACTTCACACAGGGCTTCGCCGCAGGGCTCGGCATTGCCGAAGTTCCCACAAGCCCCACGTTCAATTTGGTGTGCGAATACCACGATGGCCGCTTGCCGCTGTATCACTTTGATTTGTATCGTTTGGAAGAGCCCGAAGAACTTGAAGATATCGATTATTACGGCATTACCGAAGGCGATGGCGTGTCGCTTGTGGAATGGGGCGATAAATTCGAAGAGGCTGCGCCCGACGATTGCCTCGTGCTCGATTTCAAGGTGTCCGAAGATGGCACGCGCATCATTGAGGCACATGCTACAGGCGAACGAGCGCGCGAGCTTTCCGACGGTCTGTTTTAGTTCTTTACAGCAGCAAATATCCTAAATATTTCCTGGCAACTAAGTACTAAAAAGAAGCCAGATGAAGAATAGTGACCTAGTACCATAAAACTACTAGGTCACTAAAAGAAACTTCACTAAAAGAAACTACCGTTCATGAACAGGCGATACGGGTATTTCAAGCCGACTCACATATTCGCTTTGATCGATTGACTCATATTCGCCAATCAGGCAAAACTCCAATGCGCCCGGCTCTTCTTTATAGCCTTGCTCTTTGATATAGGCCGATATGCGGTCGTAGTGGCGCGCAATTTCACGGAACGACCCTTGGAACGTGCAGGTCGCATAGAGTCCTGCCCCAATTTTGAAATCGGCCTTGCAGGGGAGCGTTTCGGAATACAGCATAATGGCGCGCGGCATGAAGCATCCAAGGTCCTCAAGTGGGCGAGACGTGTCGACCATATAGCATGGCGTGGTATGGAGCGCCCCGAGCTCAACGCCGTGCTTTTTCGCGCATGCGGCGAACGCGCGCGGCACGATGTCGTAGCGAAGCGTGTCTTCCGACACGAGCAAGCATTCCCGCTTCGGAATGTGGGTGATGGCTATGTTTTCCGAGCGTGCATCGGCGATGGCGCTCGCATAACGCTGCATGCTCTCGAAAACGCTCGCCTTCTTCTCGTTGAGCTGTCGAATTTCTGCATCGATGAGGGAAAGCTCATCGTTCATGAGCTTCATGGTCGACGAGAGGGAATGCGTTGCGAGGTAGTCTTTGATTTGCGTGAGGGAAAAACCCATGCCCGACAACTCCGTGATGATGTTGAGCTTGAAGAAATCGCCGCCGCGGTAGATGCGGTAGCCATTAACGGGATTTCGAGCGGGAACTACGAGTCCGATGCGCTCATAGTAGTACAGCGCGTCGATCGTAAGGCCGTAGGTGCGGGCTGTCTGCTTAATTGATGCGCCGAGCAGCGGGTTGATTGCCGCTAAGTCGTCTTGTTCGGTGTGACGTTGCTTTTCCATTGGTTCCCCCAAACCCTTGTGCAATACAAGGCTTATTGTAGCCTCGCTCGCGGCGAATAGAATCGCCCTAGTAAGGTGATTATGCTTCTTATCAGGCAAAACCAATCTCAATGCTGCGAGATTTTATTTTTAAAACCACGCTTGACCCTT
>CAKUEV010000293.1 GCA_934646845.1 uncultured Slackia sp. | reverse complement strand
CCTGCGCTTCGTCGGGAAGCTCAATACCCGTTTTCGAACCTAGACCGAATTCCTTGATGTAGTTCTGCATGGCATCGTCGCCGATTTTGGAACTCGCGTCGTAGAAGTTCTTCGCGATTTCATAGAACACGACGTCGCACGACACCACAATGCCGTGTCGTAGGTCGATCGCGCCATGACCCGTCGTAAGCCAGCATTTCTGGGCATACGCTTCGCCAAAGCCCGTCCACGTGCCCGAGCAATTCCAGGAAGTCGAAGAGCTCGCGAACCCATAATTGAGCGCAGCAAGGCCGGTGAACGCCTTAAACGTCGACGCGGCCGGATACTGGCCGGCAATGCAACGGTTCATAAGCGGCGCATATGAACTATCGGAGTTGTTGTAGCGATCCCAATTCTCTTGAGACACGCCCCCGACGAAATTCGTCGGATCGAACGTGGGGAAATTCGCCATGCAAATCACGTTGCCCGTATCGACTTCCATAGCCACAACGGCGCCAGCCGTACCCGTGCCGCCGCCAATAACGCCATTGGGAGCGATGAGTTCTTTGAGCTTCTGCTCGGCAATCGACTGCACGCGCGCAGAAATGGTGAGGTAAACATCGTTGCCTTGGCTGGCCGGCGTTTCGCTCTTCACTTCATGCACCACGCCATCGGCGTCGGTCACGACGACGCGTTCGCCGTGTGCGCCGGAGAGATACCCGTCATACACCGACTCGACGCCAGATTGACCGACTTCATCGCCACTTTCATAATCCATGCCGGCGGGCGGGTTTTTCAAAACGCTGTCGGAAACCGTGCCGACATAGCCCAGCACCTGGCTCGCAAGAGCTTTATACGGATATACGCGATGTGTACGCTCCTGCACGTCAACGCCCGGGAAGGCATCGGGGTGCTCGGCGATAAAGGCCACGTCGCGGCTTCGCGGAGCCGACGACACCTCGCGCTGCGCCTGCGCGCCGCCCGACGTGTCCTTGATGCGCTGGCGCACAACGGCATAAGGCAAGCCAAGCAAAGCGGAAAGGCGCAAAAGCGTTGTGCGATCGTCGGCAACATCGGCGTCGGCCAGCACGGCGGGACGTGTTTTGTTGTCGACCATCACGATGCCCTGCGTATCGAAAATACGACCGCGCGCGGCAGGCGTCTTAATGGTTGTGTACTGATTCTCGTTGGCGGCTTCCACATACTGTTCGCTCGAGAGCACCTGCATGCTCCACAGCTTCGCCGTAAGGCTGCCAAACACAGCTGCAATGAGCACGCCGATAGCCATGAAGCGCGACTTCAATCGCTCGCGCACGCCGCCAGTCGCAGCACCCATGGGAGAACTCGTGCCAACCGACGAAGAGCCAGAACGCGTCTGGAATGGCGTAGCCGAGCCAATGGATGTCACCGACTTCGGCACCGAGCTGCCCGGCTTAATGCTCCGAGCCCTGAAAAATACGAAAAGCGCCACGCCTGCAACGACGATAACGACAAGCGCGGCCATGATAGCGTAAACCATGCAACACCCTTAGCGAAGACGAACGGTCGAGGAAGTGGGAGCCTTATGGGACGGCGCCGCTGCCGCAAACATATGGGTCATGATAGGCAGCACGATGAGCGCCATCGCGCAGTCGTAAAGCGCGCACGGAAGCGCGCGCTGGCCGATTGCCTCGATGAAGGAAACATCGATAGCCGAAGCGTAGAAGCCGGCATAGAGCACTTCGACCAGAAGGAAGCAACCCATGGAAATGGCGAACGACGCGCCCAGGGTGTCGTTGCCGAAAAAGCCCGCCGCGCGGCTCGTGAGAAACGCGGAAAGCGTATAGAGCCCCGCGCACAAGCCCACCGTCGACGTACCCATGAGGTCGACGAAAAGCCCCGCGATAAACGCCATGACGAACACCGAATCGCGTCGCAGCAGCATAGCGGAAATGCCCACGTACACGAGAACGAAATCGGGCATGGATCCCATAATGACGAGGTTGGGCGCAAGCACGATTTGCAGCACGACAGCTGCCACGGCGCCCACGACGAGAAGCACCGATTCACGCATGCTTACGCACCGCCTTCAGTGGAGCTCGCGTCGGACGAAGAATCGCTCGTGGAGGAAAGGTCGCCCTCCGAACCCATATTCATAACGACGGTGAGCTCCTCGAGCGGATCGGCGGAGCTATACGGTTCGACCACGATGGTGCGATCAGACGTGCCCGCTGCATTAATGACGTTCACGACCGTGCCAAGCGCCACGCCGCGGAAATACGAGCCGCCAAGGCCCGAGGTGATAACGGTATCGCCCACGTTCACCTCGACCGATGTATCGAGGTCCTCCAAATACAAAAGACCGGCGATTGAGCCGCGCACCACGCCTTCGGCGCGATTCGACTGCAGCACAACCGAAACGCCCGACTGCGGGTCGGAAATCAGGCGAACGCGGCACGTGAGCGGCGAGACCTCAATAACCTGGCCCACCAGGCCGCTGCCGCCAATAACGGGCAAACCGCATTCAACGCCCGAAGCCGATCCCACGTTGAGGGTAACAACGCGATTCCACGCATCGGCCCCTTTGCCAATCACGCGGCCCGTCACACCCGAGAAATCGTACTTGTC
>CAKUEV010000292.1 GCA_934646845.1 uncultured Slackia sp. | reverse complement strand
CGGCGCGAATGCGGTTCGTATTCACGAGCGTGCCGTTGTGTGCAAGCGCGATGAGCACCTCGTCGATGGCCGACATGTGGGGCTGGGCGCTTGTCCAGTTGCCCATGCCACCGCTCGTGGAATAGCGGCAATGGCCCACGGCCACTTCGCCGCGCAACGCAGCGAGCGCGCTTTCATTGAATACCTGGGTAACCAAGCCCAAGTCTTTCGTAACCGTTACGGTGTCGCCATCGCCCACCGCAATGCCGGCGCTTTCTTGGCCGCGGTGCTGCAGAGCCTGCAAGCCGAAGCAGGTCAGCCTCGCGACATCGTCGGTGGTGGAGTACACTCCAAACACCGCGCACTCTTCTTCAAGCCGATCTGGCTTCTCGCCGGGAAAGATTGACGTTGCCACCCGGTATTCCCCCTTGTCGGAAAACGTTCGAACACGCTCGATGCTTGGCCAAAATTGGCCAGATACTCGCATGGTACCATCGCGCGCACGCCGTGGGGCTGAAAAGCACGTATACACAAACGAAACCAACGGGTGAGTGGTCGAGGGGCAGCCAATAGATACGCAAAAGGCGGGCTTATTTTAAACAAGGCCCGCCTTTTCAATGAGGAACTATTCCAGCTACCTCCGGTTTTCAGTTGTGCGCGGTTCAAGACCTATTCCGCGTTCGCGGGCGTCGCCTGCTCGACGCAGCCGCCACAAAGCACCGCACGCGTGTTCGCGTAGTCGTCGCCGCACGTGATGAGCGTGAACAGCTTCGTTACCGACGCCAAATCGACATCGGTCGGCGCGCTTACCGCGGAATCGTTGATGCGTGCCGTCATATACGAGCGCATGGCCGCTTCATCGGCGAAGTTCGGCTGCAAGATGTTCGTTTCCGTATTCTTCACAACATCGAGCGCATAGGTGCGGCAGCGGTAGTTCTGCGTAGGCGTCAAAATATAGAACGTGCGCGCGGCATCAAACGTCGCCTGGTCGGTCATGGCCAAAATGTGCGCAAACATAGTTTCATCGTTCATGTTGTGGCCGTAGATGAAGCTGTTCGAATCGGAGAAATCGCCCGCGTTGTCGGCGGAAAGGAAAATGGTGCCCTTGTGCACCAGGCCACTTGTGCTGCCCGTGAAGTCTTTCTGCAGGTATTCCTCGTCATTTTCGCCCTGCACGATAGGGTAGTCGATGCTTGTGCCCGGCATGTACACCCATCCGACGACGTCTTCGTTCTGCTCGCGCAGCGCATCCCAGTTCACCGTCATATCGGCGAGCGCGGTTTCCTCTTTCGCCAAGCCCGATGTCGCGGAAATGTCATCGTAGACCTTCGTGCCGTGCCAATAGCCATAGCCAATAACGCCAAGCACGCCGAGCGAAATCGCAAGCACAATTGCGGCAACGATAAGAACGATCGTCCACACGCGGCTCTTTCCCGAACCGCCATGCTTGCCGCCGCCCATGTTCGAACCGTAATTGGCACGGGAGTAGTCGGCGGCGTTTTGCGTCGACGGCCGCGCCGCGCCTCGGGCGTTGGCGGAATAGGGATTTGCGGCATGACGAGGTTGCGCAGGGCGCGCAGGAACGAACCAACCCTGTTGGGCGGGCCCCTGCGCCGAATTCGCGCGATAGGGATTTTGCTTGTTCGTATTCATGCTGCCCACTATAGAAGAAAGGGCGCAGCAGCACAAAGGAACTCCTGCCCAGTGCGTCTATTTTTCATGAAGGTGGCACGTTGGGCATTCTGTTCAAAAAGCATGCCGAATGTGGCATGCGCACCCCGCTCTCCAAGCGGCTAAGGAGCATCGTGACTTTCCTTGCATGCAAAACCCCAGGTCGCAAAGTGTTCGGCCTGGGGTTTTCTTTCCGAACGTTCCACCAAGGGCACCCGCGTGCCACATTCGGGGCCCATTTTGAACAAAACGTGAGTGCAGCTACAGCCCCAAGCGCTTTTCGAGCTCGTCGTTGATGATCTTCAACGCCTTCACGCGTGCATAGTATTTGTTCGTGGACTCAAGAATGCGCCACGGAGCATACGGCGTGCTCGTGAGGCGGAACATGTCGTCGACGGCAGCATCGTATTGCGGGTGCTTGTCGCGGTTGCGCCAATCCTCAGGCGTGATTTTCCATTGCTTGTCGGGGTTGTTCTGGCGGTCGTTGAAACGATTGAGCTGCTCCTCGGGGCTTACCGCAACCCAGAATTTCAACAACAGCGCGCCCCACGCCTCAAGCTCGCCCTCGAATTCGTTGATCTCGTCGTAGGCGCGGCCCCATTCCGCGGGGCTCGCGAAGCCCTCAACGCGCTCGACAAGCACGCGGCCATACCAGCTGCGATCGTAAATTCCCACATGGCCGGCACGCGGCAGTCGCGTCCAGTAGCGCCACAAGTGCGGATGGGCGAGCTCGACTTTCGTGGGAGCCGGGCTGGGGAAAATGGTGTAAGCACGCGGATCGATAGCTTGCGCCACGCGCTTGATGTTGCCGCCCTTGCCAGCCGCATCGTCGCCTTCGTACAGAACCATGAGCGGAACGCGGGCCAAATACATCTTCAGCTCAAGCTCGGCGAAGCGCTTCTGCTCGCGCTTGAGCGTTTCCTGATATTCTTCCCTGGTCAGCG
>CAKUEV010000291.1 GCA_934646845.1 uncultured Slackia sp. | reverse complement strand
GTGGGGATTCCCAGCGCCAACACCAAGATGATGCACACGACAACCGTGAAAATCTTCTTGGTGCGCTGCGCCGCCTCGCGACGCTTCTGCTCCTGCAGCTCGCGCTGTCGAGCAGCCTCAACCTTTGCGGCCTTCTGCTTGGCCGTAAGCTTTTGACCCATTCGTTAATCCCTCAGCTTTCCGCGAATCTGCATGCCGCGCTCGCGAGCCTCGGCGGGATTGATGAGCATTTCCCACTTATTGCCGCGCACGTCCCACTTGCTCCCGCGCTCGTAAACCGGTTTGCCGCCGACCATGGTGAACATGACGTCAGCCGCGGCGCCACCTTCGACGACCGCCGTAACGGGATCGACGAGCGGAGTCTGACGCGAACCAGACAAATCGACCACCGTGATATCGGCGCGCTTGCCGGGCTCGAGGGTTCCGATCTCGTCTTCCATATGCAATGCACGGGCGCCGCCGATCGTAGCGAGCTCGAGCATGGTTTTCGCGGTAAGGAACACATCGCGATCGACCGAACGGTGGATGAGCATGCCCAGTCGCATCTCGATGAACATATCGGAAGAATCGGTCGCAGCGGGAGAGTCGGTGCCCAGGCCAACACGAATGCCCGATTTAAGGAACGTGGGCAGCGGAGCCAAGCCCATGCCGAGCTGCGCGTTGCAGCGCGTATTCACCGAAATGGCCACGTCGTGCTCTTTGAGCTTCGCGATGTCGTTGTCGTCAACGTGCACGCAATGCGCAGCAAGCACATCATGGCTATTGAAAGCGTTCCAGTTGAGCGCATAGTTGACAGGCGTAACGCCCGTCGGGAGCCACATGGGGCGATCGGTAAGCGCATCGCCGCCCGTTTCGATGCCGCGCACCGACAAGGGCGTAGAGCCACGCATGATGTAGCTATATTCCTCGTAGCTACCAGCCACGTGCATCGCGACAGGTAGGTCGAGCTTTTCGGCGACCTCGTTCACTTTGCTGAAAATAGTGGGGTGGCATGCGTGCAGGGCCTTCGGCGCAATGCCGATTTGCATACGATCGGGATCGGCTTCAGAACGCCAACGCTCAATATCGGCAACAGCTTCTTCGATCGCAGTATCGACCTGCGATTTCGAAGTCGCGCCAACGCTGCGGTAGAACTTACCGCGCAAACCGACGTCTTGAGCCGCCTCAAACGACGCGCCCGTGCTCGTGAAGTCGGCAACCGTGGTTACGCCGCCGGCGATCATTTCCATGCCGCCGATAACCGCCGAATCGTAACGGTCGTCGCGCGACATCATGTCGGCTTTGGCGTGCTCGGTCACAAGCCATTCGGCATAGGGCACATCGTGCACGATACCGCGCAGCGCGGTGTACTCGAGATGGGTATGGCAATCGACGAAACCCGGCATGATCGCGCTTCGACCGAAGTCACGCACTTCCTCCTGTGGATAGTGCGCCTTCATGCGCTGCGCGCCACCGACCTCCACGATTCTTCCGTCGCGGACGAGCACTGCGCCATCATCGATGGGCTCGCCTGCAATCGGGATGATATGTTCGGCACAGAGTAGCATGGTGAACATAATAGCATCATGGATTCGGCTATACTTTGCAGCCGAGCAAAATCACGGTACACGGCGAAAGTCGCCGCCGTTTTTTACTGAATGGAAACAAGCGCGCCGCTTTTTGCGACGCCCATGAGAAAGAGGACCTATGAGCAACGAAGCCCAGCGCGCCGAGGAGCGGGTGGTTGACACCGCCACCGGAGCCGAAGCGCCTGCCGAAATTTCGGAAGAGCGCGTGCAGCATATCTTCAGCAATATTGCGAAGCAATACGCGCGATTCAATGCCGTGTCGAGTTTCGGGCTTTTCAAGGGCTGGTTGCGCAAAACCGTCGACGCGGCAAACCTCACGCCCGAAAGCGACCTGCTCGACTTGGCGGGCGGCACGGGCGATGTGAGCTATATGGCGGCAAGCCGTCGCCCCCCGGCGCATATTCAGCTGACCGACTTCGTGCCCGAAATGCTCGACGTTGCCCGCGAACGCGAAGCCGCGGGTGCCGCGTGCGGCGTTCCGATTGATTTCGAGGTTGTCGACGCGCAAGAGATTCCCTACGCCGACAATTCATACGACGCCGTGACCATGGCCTACGGCATTCGCAATATTCCCGACCGCATGAAGGCGCTGCGCGAGGTGCATCGCGTGCTCAAACCCGGCGGAACGTTCGCCTGTCTGGAATTCTCGACCCCACCGAACGCGGCATGGCGTTTCCTGTACCACATTTATTTGAAGGTCATGATTCCGTTCTGGGGGCAAGTATTCACGCACGATCGCCCGAGCTTCGTGTACTTGGCCGACTCGATTCGCGCGTTCCCCGATCAGGAGCACTACGCCCAAATGCTGCGCGATGCAGGATTCAGCGACGTGAGCTGGAAGAACTACGCCGGCGGCATCGTGGCGGTACATACAGGGAGGAAATAACCAACCTGGACTTGACCGGAGGACATGCGCTTCCGCTTCGGTCAAGCCCCGTTCGCGACGAAGGCGCCACTGGCGCCTTCTGCTCGTGCGGAATCTATCGGAACCGCACGACCCCCCGACCAAGCCACGACACCTTCCCCCTT
>CAKUEV010000290.1 GCA_934646845.1 uncultured Slackia sp. | reverse complement strand
GCCCGTGCAGGGTTCGGCGGATTACGAATTCCTCGACCTTCCGCACGACTTGCCGTACGACCTCGGCGCGACCCCGCCGCAGCAGTACGCGATCAATCCAGGGTATTCGGACAGCCCCGCGAAGCTCGTCGTGTACGGGCCTGCGGTCAATCCTTCCGTGCGCCTGGCTGGCAACCTGTACCAGGTCGACGTGACGGTGCCCGAGGGCGGCTACATGGACATAGACCCGCTGCGCCGAACCGTCACCGTGGTCGCCGCCGACGGCTCCACGATGGACGCTTTCAGCAAGGCGCACCGGGGCAGCGGCGCGGGCTCTGGCGAGTACATCTTCGAGCGCGTGCCCGCTGGCACGTCTGAAATCTCGTGGGACAACTCCTTCGGGTTCGACCTCACCTTGTATGAAGAGGAGGGCGAGCCTGCATGGTCTTAGTTGTGCATGATTCAACGATTGGCGATATCAGAGAAATCGAGGAATTCGAGCTCGATATCGCCTACGGCTCGGACGAGAACGCGTTGAAATTGGAGGCCCGCGCGGGGGATGCGCCCGAAGAGGGTCAATTCGTGTTCATCGACGGCACGGAGTACGGCGGGGTCATCGACCAGGCGAGCTACGATGCGGGCAGGGAGGCCACGGGGTCAATCCTGTGCAAGGGCCGCACCTGGCACGGCATCCTGGCGGGCAAGCGGCTTTTGCCCGATTCTGGCAGCGAATACCTGTCCGTGAGCGGCAAGGCGGGCGAAGTGCTCGCGTCGCTCATAGCCCGCATGGGGCTGTCTGGGCTGTTCTCAGCCGCCGCAGACGATAGCGCGGTGAGTTACACCTTCGACCGCTTCTGCGACGGATACAGCGGCCTGAAGGCCTTGGCGAAGGCCAATGGCCGAAAGGTCGCGATGCGCCGCAAGGGCGGCAAGGTCGAGATCTCGCTGCCGCCCGCTGTGGACTACGCGAACAAGGTGGACAGCGACCTCTTGGACTTCACCCTCACGAGCGTTCACCGCTGCGTCAACCATTTGGTGTGCGCGGGAACGGGCGAGCTTGAGAATCGAGCCGTAATCCACTTCTACGCCGACGCGGCGGGCAACGTCAGCCACACGCAGAGCCTTTTCGGCGTCGACGAGATAGCGGCCCTCTACGACTACACGAACGCGGATGCGGAAACGCTCGAAGAAGAGGGCAAGAAGAAGCTCAAGGAGTACCAGACCCAGGGCAGCGTGGAGGTCGAGGCCCACGACGACATCGACGTGGACGTGGGCGACGTGATTTCGGCGCGCGACAACGCCCACGGGCGCACGGTCACCGCCACGGTGGTGAAGAAGATCGTGCAGGTCTCGCGCGGCGTGGCTACGTACTCATACGAGGTCGGCAGCGAGACCACCACCAAGACGAGCAGCAGCGGAACGGCGGAGAGCGGCGGCGGGCACGTCTACCTTGCGGGCAAGGGCCTCACGCTTGAGGGCTACACCTTCAGCGCCGAAGTCGATTCCGAGGCGTTGGCCGCGGTGGAGGCGAAGGCCGACAAGGCCGTGGCGGACGCTTCCAACGCAAGCGCCGCGGCTGGCAAGGCGGAAACCGCCGCGAAGGCAGCGAGCGCGGCAGCCGAGAAGAACGATAAGGCCATCGCGGGCAAGCAGGACGCGCTCACGGCTGGCGCGAACGTGACCATCGACGGCGCGACCATCAGCGCGAAGGACACGACCTACACCGAGGCCACGACATCGAAGGCGGGCCTCATGTCGGCCTTGGACAAGAAGAAGCTCGACAATAAGGTCGACGACACGGCGAGTGGCGTGAGCGCGGCGCTTGAGAAGCTCCCGACCTGGGTGGCAAATCCTACGGACTCCACGCAGCTCGTGCGCCGCGATACTAACGGCACGGCAGAATACGGGCGCGTGACCTTCCGCACGGTGTGGAACTACATCAAGCGCAAGGCAGATGCCGTGTACGCGGCCATGTCGCACGTTCATTCCGCGTTCGACGTGCAGTTCTCCCCGTGCCGCGGGCACGCCGGCAGCGTGCCGCCCGTGCACCTCGGCGTCATGGGCGCCGGGCGGTGCCTGAGCGCGTTCCTGCCGCCATCCGGCATCAAGGTGGAGTACTCGACTGACGGCGGGACCACGTGGCTCGACTACGGGGCGGGCGACGCGGCCCGACGAAAGCTCGCGTCGATGCCGACCGTGCGCCGCTACTACAACCTCGGCGGCCCCAACGCCTCGGGCGCATTCGGCGACATGCTGCGCATCACCTACGAGCCGGCAGACGGGCGGTACGGTTTCGTGCGAAGCGCGCTCGTGTGGGCGTCGACGATGGGCGGCAGCAACCTGCTGTGCGGCGTCGAGACGTCGACGCTGGGCGCGAAGGGGAGGTGGGTCGAGCGCGTCTCGCCCGTCGAGATGTCCGGGTGGCCCGCCCTGAACGTCGTCGACCTGCCGCCGCTCACCTTCGGAGGCTACGAGAGCCAGACGTCGAACACGTACGGATGGCGCTTCACGTTCGGCAAGAAGGCGGACGCGCCGGGGAAGGTCCAGCAGGTGGGCTCCATCGACCTCTACGGCGACATGGTGTGGAATCCCGTGAACGAGATGATGAGGTCGGGGCACCTT
>CAKUEV010000289.1 GCA_934646845.1 uncultured Slackia sp. | reverse complement strand
CATATGAACCGTGAGTGCGAACGTAATCGATGGCCTTAGCCTCCAAAACATCCAAGGCATCTTTGCTAATGTTCTGGTCATCATCAAGGAACATGACGGCTTTATTCCAGAACTCTTTCCTAGCCTTAT
Source organism: uncultured Slackia sp. (assembly GCA_934646845.1). Lineage (GTDB taxonomy): Bacteria > Actinomycetota > Coriobacteriia > Coriobacteriales > Eggerthellaceae > Slackia. The sequence continues at coordinate 2,479 of CAKUEV010000289.1, read as the reverse complement.
GGGCATCAAGGCGCGCAATGCCTTGGGTGGTTTGACCCGCATAAACACGGCTCACATTGCCGTGGTCTTCGTCAAGCAGGTAGTAGATACCGCGTTGGGGAATATTCGGCAGTGCCTTCGCCTCGGCGAGATCTTCCCTTGGAACGACAATGGTGACCAGGGACTCTCCCTCAACGCGACAAATACGAATGCGGTCCGGTTGCGCATCGATGAGCTGAACCGTAAGGGTCTTAACTCGAATCACGCCTGCGCCCCCTTCTTCGAGAGCTCTTCAATCATGCAGGTGCGCACGAAAGCCGAGAAGCTCATGCCGCGAAGGGCGGCCTCCTCCTTCGCGGCATCGCGCAGCGTGTCGGGAATACGAAGCGTAACGGAAATTTGATCTCCCTCCACCAGAAAGCTGCGAATCTCGGTCTCGCTTGGACCGGATTCTATGAGCTGCTTGTAGGTCTTCGACATCCGCGCCCCCATCACTCGAAATGCAATACAAATGCGTTGCGGCAATTATATTCCATCAAGCAATAAGGGATTGTATAGAACGAGCTAAAACGACGGGCATTAAAAAGCAGCGATGCAAATGGTGATTTATTGCCTACCTGCGCACGCGCAGCCAACCATGGCCAGCGCATCCATCGAGGGCCGCACCACGCAAAACCCGCCCACAACGCCATCGACGGCGATCGGAACCGTTACGGTGCCGAGAGACCCTGGACTGCCGGAGCGATCGATACAGTTTTCAGAACCCGTAGGACAACAGGGCCTACACGGTGAGATAATGTGAGCGTAAGACATCTGAAAGGCAGGTATCATGGGGGCTTGGATGATTCGCGCAGGGCGCGGCGGAGCATACGCAGCCGACTGGCTCGAGCGCGGCATCATAGGTATCGGCTGGGACTTCGGCGGCGCGGACATCGCGACTATGGATCGCGAGAAAATCAGGGCAGCGTACACAGCAGCACACCCTTCCGAGAGCAAGCAGAAGGTTGCCGCCAACGTTGGCCAGGTCTACCGCTTCGCCAACTCCATGGCACAGGGTTCCACGGTCGTCATGTACGACCCCGCAGAGCGTCTTTACCATATTGGCGTCATTAGCGGCCCGTGCAAGCCCTCGGACGAGTCCGAAAGCCTTACCTACACCCGCACCGTCAAGTGGGGGAAGACCGCTCTGCGCGACGCGCTCTCGCCCGCATCCAAGAACTCTCTCGGCGGCATCCAGACGATCTTCGCTGTCTCCGACGAAGTTATGAGCGACCTTGAGGCCGCAGGCAGCAAACCCGCATGCAACGACAGTTCAGCCGACGCAGACGATAACGCCGCCAACGACGAGGAGACCCTTGCGGCCACCTACGACAACGGCATTGAGCTCATCAAGGACCGCGTCAACCAGCTCGATTGGGAAGACATGGAGCGCCTGGTCGCCGGCATGCTCAAGGCCATGGGCTACTGCGCGCGCGTCATGCCCAAGGGTCCCGATGGCGGTCGCGATGTCGTAGCATCGCCAGATGCCCTGGGGCTGGAGTCTCCCCGAATCGTCGCTGAAGTCAAACATCGCAAGGGTGCCATGGGCGCGCCCGCGGTGAGGTCGTTCATCGGCGGGCTGCGCGCAGACGACCGCGGCCTATACGTATCCACAGGCGGTTTTACTAAGGAAGCCCGCTACGAGGCCGACCGTGCCAACGTCCCCGTGCGCCTACTCGACCTGGACGCCTTCGTGCGCCACTACGTCGACATCTACGACAAGACCGACGACGATACTCGCTCCATCCTCCCGCTCACCCGCATCTGGTGGCCGGCATAAAGAAAGGCATTCCCATGATTCAGCAAGTTGCTTTCGATATCTCCAGGGAATGCGCCGCAAGGGCTGACGGATGCTGCATTGACGAGTTGTAGCCTTCTGGGTGCTTGCCTAAAACGCCGCGAAGCCGCCATCTGGCCGCTCGAGCCTCTACCGAGCCTGGCCCGAGGGCCGAGCCAGATTCCTAAAGCGCGACATCGCAGCAAGGTTGGAGGTCAAAGCGAAGGTTGTCAGCAGCATAGAGACCGAAAGGTCGAAACGCACGGCAACAAGGAATTCCTACAAAGAGCCCCTCAATCGAATTGAGGGACGAGAAATCGGGGATTGATAACTATAGGAGCGCCTTTCGACGCCCCCTCACATCACTTAATCGACTTCGAGCTATAGTTCTCCAAATGCGTTCCGCAGTGCCCCACGACGATCTTGCCACTTTCATCGTCCCATGCGAAATATACGCGGATGAAGCGACTGCTTTTCGCGTCGCCCGTGTTCGAGCCTATGTGTGTCTCTATGTTGATCGGCCTTCCCTGGTACACGTCGTCTCGCAGGCCCATGAGCCGCGAGTCTTTCCTGGTTTGCATTCCCTCGCTTCTGGAATACTTGAAAACCGACTTTTCCTGAAACTCGCTGGCGGGGTCCACGCTCGACGCCACGCAGAAAATCGGCCGCAGCACGGTGCATAAG
>CAKUEV010000288.1 GCA_934646845.1 uncultured Slackia sp. | reverse complement strand
GGCTCCGCCAAACCGAAGCCGTCCATAATCACAAGCAGGGCTGGCGTACGCAGCGTTTGCATAGTTCCTCTTTCCCGCGCAAAAGCGCGCATCACATTGCGGCCAGCGGGCCGCGACTGCCTTGTCCCCCTTGCAAAAATCCCGGCAACCGCGAAGGCACCGGGATTTTTGCTCGTTTTTCAAAGAGTGGTATCGAATTATTCGGCGTAGCCAGAGGCGATTTCGACGAGCTCGCAGAAATCTTCAACTTTAAGCGAGGCACCGCCAATAAGGCCGCCATCGATATTCGGGCATGCCATGAAACCGTCGGCGTTTTCAGGCTTCATAGAGCCACCGTAGAGCACGCGCATCTTCTGGGCAGCCTGCTCGCCAACCAAGTCGGCAACCGTCGCGCGAATCGCCGAAGCGATTTCTTCGGCCTGCTCGGGGGTAGCGGTGCGGCCCGTGCCAATAGCCCAAATGGGTTCGTAAGCAATCGTGCAATACTCAGCTTCGTGAGCGTCAAGGCCGGCAAGCGCAGCACGCACCTGGTCACACACAAATCGAACGGCATCGCCCGCATCGCGCACAGCAAGGCTCTCGCCGACGCACACGATGGCGTTAAAGTTCGATTCGGCAAGCGCACGAACCTTCTTGTTCACCATGGAATCGGTTTCGCCGAAATAGTCGCGACGCTCCGAGTGGCCCACGATACACCAAGCGGCGCCAACATCTTTCAGCATGGGAATGCTCGTCTCGCCCGTAAAAGCACCCGAAGGCTCCCAATGGCAATTCTGCGCGCCCACATCGATATTCGACTTGTCGAAATCGAGCACCGTGAACACCGAACGCAAATCAATCGTCGGCGGGCACAGCACCACGTCGACCTTGTTCCATTTACGAGAATAGCGATTGGAAATTCCCTGAGAAAGCACCACGCTCTCGGCAGGAGTCTTGTTCATTTTCCAGTTGCCAGCAATCAAAGGCTTGCGAGACATAAGAATCCTTTCAATGGGCTCCACTTGCGCTTTGGTTGGGAATGAGTTCTACGCGACGCGATACCTGAGCTCGCACGAAAGCCACATTTAGTGGCTTTCGGCTCGTGCGGACGGTCGCTATGAACCCATTCCCAACCAAAGCGCGCCACGCCTCTTCGGAGAAAGGCGAGCATGCGGCGAATCGAGGTGTTCCCGTGGAGCGACCGTCCGCACAAGCCAAACAGCCCAGTGGGCTGTTTGCGCGAGCCCAGGTATCGCGTCGCGGAATGGGAGCACCTCGATTCGTGTCGTACGATTACCTTAACGCTTCGACGCCGGGAAGGGGCTTGCCTTCGACGAGTTCCATGGATGCGCCACCGCCGGTGGAGATGAACGTCATCTCGCTGGCGAGATCGAACTTGTTCACGGCAGCCACGGAGTCGCCGCCGCCGATGATGGTAGCGGCGTCTTTGTTTGCGGCAACCGCTTCGGCAACGGCCTTCGTACCATGCTCGAACGCTTTCATCTCAAACACGCCCATGGGGCCGTTCCAGAACACCGTTTTGCCCTCGGCGATAGCGGCAGCATAGGCGGCTTCGGTATTGGGGCCAATGTCGAGACCCATCATGTCCGAAGGCATCGCATCGGCCGCGCAGGTCGCGGTATTCGCGTCTTCGGCAAATTTATCGGCAACGACCACATCGGTCGGAAGAAGCATCTTCACGCCGCGCTCTTCGGCCTTCTTGAGCATCTCGCCGGCGCGCTCGACCCAATCCTCTTCCTTAAGAGACGTGCCAACCTCATAGCCCTGAGCAAGCAGGAAGGTGAAGCACATGCCGCCGCCGATGATGATGGTATCGGCCTTGTCGATGAGGGCATCGATAACGCCAACCTTGTCGGAAACCTTCGAGCCGCCCAAAATGGCGACGAACGGGCGCTTGGGGTCGTCGAGCATGCCGCCGAGCGTCTTCACTTCGCCAGCCAGCAGGAAACCTGCATATGCGGGAAGCAATGCCGCAACACCGGCCGTGGAAGCATGGGCGCGGTGGGCGGTGCCGAAAGCGTCATTCACGTACACATCGCCCAGCTCGGCAAGCATCTTGCAGAACTCAGGATCGTTTTTCTTCTCGCGCTTGTCGAAACGGAGGTTTTCGAGCACAACGATTTCGCCATCGGAAAGCTCGGCGATTTTCGCCTTGGCATCGTCGCCAACAGTGTCAGCCGCAAAGGCAACGGGAGCATCGATAAGCTCGCCCAAGCGCGCAGCAGCGGGCGCAAGCGTGAACTTTTCCTCAAAGCCCTCGCCCGCCGGACGGCCCAAGTGGCTCATGAGCACGACTTTCGCGCCGCCCTTCACCAAATACTCAATGGTCGGCAAAGCCGCACGAATGCGCGTGTCGTCGGTCACGACGCCGTCTTTGATAGGCACGTTGAAATCAACGCGCACGAGCACGCGCTTGCCAGCAGCATCAACGCCCTCGATGGTCTTAATGTCAGCCATAAAGAGACTCCTCATCAGTCAATTTTAGTAAACGGAACCTGTTAAATGCCCAGAGTGTTCAACAGTCAAAAGGTAACGGTAGGTTTTCTGGTTGGCGGAAGGCGCTCCCGAAGGCGCGCTCGGCTACCGCTCGCTTTGCTTGCTATGCGCCTCGCTCCGTCGT
>CAKUEV010000287.1 GCA_934646845.1 uncultured Slackia sp. | reverse complement strand
AGCGCCAGGCTGCGGGAGGACAGGGCGTCGCGCTCATGCAGGGCGCTTCCGCATATCCAGGGCCTTCGGGCCCTTTTTCTTTTCTTGGGAACCTTTTGCGGCATGTCGTCTTGTGGCTCGCGCCAAGCTTTGGCTCGTTTGGAGCGTTTGGATTCTCGTAAGAAGTTTTCCTTCCTTTTTGATTTATACGCTTTGCTGCATGCTGCGCATTGCATCTTGCGAGTTGTTGTCTCATGGAGAGGCTGACACCCCTTTTGCACTTTGCATTTTCTTTTTAGCCCGCGCTCTGTTGTCGTTTAGGTATTATTGACCTATAGGCGTTATGCAGCCTCTATGAGGGGCGGAAAGGGGAAATCATGACGATGAACGACATTTCTGATATCGCTTGCAATGACCAGGGCTTTGATGTTGCGGTAGATTTGGGGCCCGGCTGGCGCATCGACGCTGGCGCAGAGCCTTCTATGGACGCGTGGCTCAATAAAGCGAAGCAAGATCCGAATGCTTCTATGGTGGGTATGTATCTCACCCATAATGGCATCGTTCGTGAGACGCCGCGTGCTCAGGTGCGTGCGGCAAATGCCGCTGAGGCGGCCGAGGGTGCGGCTCTTGGCAAGGTTGTGTCGATTGACTTCTCGTACAATACCGATGGCTTGATCGAGGCTGTGAAAGCCGCTCGCGAGCTTCCCGGCGTTTTCTATATTCGCGTGTGGCTGAACGAAGGCACGCTGAAAGTCGGCGACTCCATTATGTATGTTCTTATCGGTGCGGATATTCGCCCGCACGCTGTCGATGCTTTGCAGCAGCTTGTTGGCACTATCAAGAACGATCTTGTTGTCGAGCACGAGAATTATGAATAAAGTTCCATTGGGTGCAGCTTTGGACGAATCATCGGTGGAGTGTGTGAGGCGTGAAGGGCGCATTCATCGTCCGAGTCCCGCTGTTGCTTTCGTGGGTCGCCATAACTCGGGTAAAACAACGCTGCTTGTTCGGGTAATCGCGGAGCTCGTTTCGCGAGGGCTTGATATCGGGTCGATCAAGCATCACGGTCACTGTGATTTTGACATCGACGTGCCGGGGAAGGATTCGTATCGACACCGAGAAGCCGGTTCTCGAGACGTGGTTGTGGTTTCGCCGACGCGTATGGCGCGCATCACCGAGCTTGACCATGGAATTGAATGCGACGATATTGTTTCGAGCATGCCCGACCATGATTTGGTGATCGTCGAGGGCTTTCGACAAAGCGGCCTTGATGTGATTGAAGTGCTGCGTTCGGGAAACGATCGCGACCTTCCCGCTGCCGAAGAATACTGCGAAATCGGTACGGTGCGTGGCGTGACTCCGGTTGCCGTTGTGAGCAATATGGAAAGCGTGCACGCAGCGGCTAAAAGAAGGGGCGTGCCCGCGTTCTCGTTAGAGGATATCGAGGGAATTGCCGACTTCTTGCAGGCTGTCTATGTTCGTCCGAAGCTTACCGTCGCCATTCAGGCGGGCGGGGAATCTCGTCGCATGGGACAGAGCAAGGCGACGGTTCCCTTCCTGGGAGAGCCGCTTCTCACGCGCATTGTTGAGAGGGTTGCCTGCGCGGCTGACGAGCTGGTTGTCACAACGAATGAGGCGTCGCGCCTTGGGTTTTTGGGCGATTTGGACATACCATGCCCTTTGAAGCTCGTTCCCGATTCGTTTGAGAAGCGCGGGTCTCTTCAAGGGCTGGCCACGGCGTTTGGAGCGGCGTCTCATCCGCTTGTTGCCGTTATTGCATGCGATATGGTGTTCGCTTCGCCGCAACTGGCGATTGCCGAGGCGGCAGTGGCGCATTCCGAACGCGTCGATGCCGTGGTTCCTTGCAATAAATTTGGCTATGAGCCATTTCATGCGGTGTATCGTACGAAGCCTTGCTTGGAGGCGACGCATGAAGCGCTCGGTCGCGGCTGTGTTCGTGCAAAGGACTTCTTCGATTTGGTGAACTTGCGGCCGTTTATGTCGGCCGAGGTAACCGAAGCGGTTCCTGAACGTGGGTGCTTCATCAATGTGAATACCCCAGAAGAACTTGCCCATATTGAGGCAACTATCATGGCCGAAGGGGATAGGTAGCCGCACTATTGTCGCGTAGGCGGCAGGGTCGTCCAAGCGGAAGGCTTGCTTGGGATGAGCAGCGACTTGAAGCGAGGCGCTCGATTCTGCATACATGGGCAGTGGGCTTAAGCTTTCTTGCTCAGTCGTCGCGAGCGGGTGCCGGCTTGGGCGATCTTGCCCCTTGGCTGGGTTGGCGTAATGCACATAAAGAAACGAGGGGGAAGGCGATGATGGCGCCTTCCCCCTCGTCGTGTTCAAAGGAATGATGTATCGGCCGCTAGAGCGTTTTAAAGATTTCGGGCAAATGACGTTCGGCGTAGGTATTGACATCGCGTTCAAGCTGCTCGAATGCGGAAAGGAGAAGCGCTCCTTCTTTCGTAAGCGTTGACCCGTGTGCGCCGTCGCGATTAATGAGGTTAAAGCCGAAAGCTTCCTCGGTTTGCTTCATGATTCGCCACGCTTTGCTGTACGCCATGCCCATGTTCTTGGCGGCTTTGTTGAGCGAGCCATCATCGCGCACGCCGCGGCAAAGCATGGCGACGCCTCGGCCGAAAACGGCATTGGCCTCGTCGTTGCC
>CAKUEV010000286.1 GCA_934646845.1 uncultured Slackia sp. | reverse complement strand
TTGTACGTTTCGGCCGAGCATATGTATTTCGCCAGACACTCCTTGTATGGCTTGGCGGAGGAGTTTTTCAAAAACGGAGGCAAGTATCTTTTCATCGATGAGGTTCATAAATACGAAGGCTGGTCGCGCGAACTCAAACTCATGTATGACTCTCTTCCGGGTCTGCATGTGTATTTCACAGGCTCTTCGGTTCTAGATATCGAGAAAGGCGAGGCCGACTTGAGTCGCCGCGCGCCGAAATACCTTATGCAGGGAATGTCGTTTCGAGAGTATTTAGCCGTTCGGCACGGCGTGAATGCTCCGTGTCTTTCGCTTGAGGACGTACTTGCGCATAAAGAGGGAATTCCTGGAGTCGAACACCCGTTACCTTTGTTCAAAGACTATTTGCGCTGCGGCTATTATCCCTTTGGCGACGACGAGCAGTTCGACATCGAGCTCGGACAGGTCATCACGCGAACGCTTGAGGTTGATATTCCTCAGTTTGCGGGCATGACGGCGGCGACCGGTCGTAAACTGAAGCGGCTTATGGCCATAGTGAGTACGTTGGCTCCCTTCAAGCCGAATATGACAAGCTTGGGCGGTCAAATTCAAGTAAGTCGAAACAGCATCGAAGATTACCTGCTGTATATGGAAAAGGCGGGCATGGTAGCGCAGCTGCGCACGAATGCGGGCGGGCTTGGCGCGCTTGGAAAAACTGAGAAAGTGTATCTCGACAACACCAACATCTTGTACAACCTCAGCGAAGGCAGTGAAGATATCGGCAATGTGCGAGAGACATTCTTTTTCAATCAAACGCGCGTTGGGCACAAGGTGACCGCATCGAAGATTTCCGATTTCGAGATTGATGGACTTACGTTCGAAGTGGGCGGAAAAAACAAGGGCCAAAATCAAATTACCGAAGCCGAGCGCGGATATGTCGTGAAAGACGATATTGAGTTTTCCTACGGAAACGTTATTCCGCTTTGGGCATTCGGGCTCATGTATTAATGCGCCATTTGCCAAATTCGCCCGAAATCGCGTTTCGCTCTGCTTCGCCTCGCATTCCGCCTTATTGCTGTCGGTCTTTCACTCCCGGAGTTGCCGTTTGGCTGCGTCTTATTCCGTGAACTTCAACAGCTCGTCGGGCGCGTCGATGAGCGCGCCGGGGTTGTTGTTCGTAAGGTGGTCGAGCGTTTGGTAGCCCCATTTCGCGCCGATGGGGAAAGCGCCGGCGTTGTTCGCGACCTGCATATCTACGTCAGAATCGCCGACATACGCCACGCGCTCGACTGGCACGCCGAGCGTTTTTGCGACGAGCGTGAGGCCTTTCGGGTCGGGCTTGCGCGGCACGGGACCATCGCCAAGCGCGAAATCCATGAGGTCGGCGAAGTAGTGCTTTGTCAGAATTTGCACGCCGCCGTCGTATTTGTTCGATAGCACGGCGAGCTTCATGCCGCGCGCCTTCAGCTCGGCCAAGGTGTCGAGCATGCCATCGTACACGGTCGTTTTCTGGTTGCCCACTTCGTCATAGCGCGCTTTCCACCAGGCGAGCGCCGCCTCGGCGTCGTCGTCGGTCAAATCTTGCGGCAACGCTTGCAGAATAAGTGAGCGCAGGCCGTTGCCGATCATGGCCAAGATTTCCTCGGTAGTGTGCGTGGGGTAGCCGAAATGCGTGAGCGTTTCATTGGTTACGTCGACCAGGTCGGGCAGCGAATCGAGCAGCGTGCCATCCATATCGAACACGAACGCCTCAAGCGGTTCGTGAGTGCGAAGCAGTTCCATCGCGGGATCCTTTCGTGTTGGCGCGGCCGTGCCGCGCAGGTTTTGGCCGCTTCGCAGTATACCCGTCGCATTTGACGCGCGTGTGGTGGGTGTTTTCCGAAAAGGTGTCAGCATGCTCGGCGGGGTGCCGGTCGCTTGTTCGAGAAAAGTGTCGGCCTACTCGGATCATCGAGTTGCTCGGTGCGTCTTTAGGCGATTGTCGTGGACATTGGTTGGGTTTCGTTCCGCGCGCGTCCCGTCCCGCGTCCGCTGTTTTTCTTTGGCATCGCGCGTTCCGCCCCTTGGCTGTCGCGTATTCCGCCTCGCGAACGCCCTAAGGCTTCTGTTGCTTTCCCGCCGCATCTGGAAATTGGCGCGTGAGCATGTATTATGAATAGTCGCAAAATACAACGAAGAGAAGGATGCGTTCATGCAGATTTTCGTGACCAAAGACTATCAGGAAATGAGCGAAGCCGCCGCCGACATGATTGTCGACCTGGTCGAGGAAAAGCCTGGCTGCGTGCTGGGCCTGGCCACCGGCTCCACGCCTGAGGGCCTCTACGCCGAAATCGCCAAGCGCCACGAAGCCGAGGGCATCGACTTCTCGCGCGTTGCAACGTTCAACCTGGACGAATACCGCGGCCTGCCTGCCGACCACGAGCAGAGCTACCACTACTTCATGCAGAAGCACCTGTTCAGCAAAATCAATGTGCGCCCCGAGAACACGCATGTGCCCAATGGCGCCAACCCCGACGCTCAGGCCGCATGCGATGCCTACGAGGCTTCCATCCTGCTCGCTGGAGGCGTTGACCTGCAGCTTCTGGGCCTGGGCCACAACGGCCACATCGGCTTCAACGAGCCCGCGCCCGAATTCCCGAAGGAAACCCACTGTGTCGACCTCACGGAATCCACCATTA
>CAKUEV010000285.1 GCA_934646845.1 uncultured Slackia sp. | reverse complement strand
GTCGGCAGCGAAATGGAGTATGTCGCGCAAGCGGCTGGGGTTAATCGAAAGATATGTGGCGATGGCCCGTTCACGAAGCTTTGCACGGAATGGATGGAAAAACGATTTTCTTCGCAAAAAATACTGCTGACGACAAGTGGTACGACCGCGCTCGAGATGGCTGCAATTTTGTGCGATTTGCAGCCCGGCGACGAAGTAATCCTTCCGAGTTTTACCTTTTCATCGACCGCAACTGCTTTCCAGATGGTCAACGCGACGTTGGTGTTTGTTGACGTCGACCCCGAAACCATGAACATCGATCCAGAAGCCATTCGTCGCGCTATTACGCCAAAGACCAAGGTTGTTGTACCGGTTCATTACGCTGGGGTAGCGTGCGACATGGACGCCATTATGGCGATAGCTCACGAGCATAATTTAATCGTGGTCGAAGACGCTGCTCAAGGGGTAATGAGCTCCTATAAGGGGAAAGCGTTGGGTACCATTGGCCATTTCGGGTGTTATTCCTTCCATGAAACTAAGAATTATTCGATGGGCGAGGGCGGCGCTTTGTCCATTAATGACCCTCGATATAACGATCGCGCTGAAATAATTCGCGAAAAAGGTACGAATCGTCAGCGTTTTTTCAGGGGGCAGGTTGATAAATATACCTGGGTTGATAGAGGTTCGAGCTATCTGCCCTCCGACATGAATGCAGCTTATTTGTGGGCACAGCTTGAAGCGGCTGATCAAATTAACAATAATCGAATTGCTACTTGGGACTATTACAATAAAAATTTGCGCCCGCTAGCCGACGATGGGAAAATCGAGCTCCCCCATATTCCCGAGGGCTGCGTTCACAATGCCCATATGTTCTACATCAAATGCGAAGATCTCTCTACGAGGACTGCGTTGATAGCGCACCTAAAAGAACATGGCGTGCAGGCATGCTTCCACTATATTCCGCTTCACTCTGCGCCAGCTGGACAAATGTTTGGGCGGTTTGATGGAGAGGATAGATTTACGACGACGGAAAGCAACCGACTTGTGAGACTTCCCATGTATTACGGTTTATCCGAGGTCGATAGGGAGAGCGTTGTATCCGCTATTTTCGATTTCTTCGAAGCGAACGCGCAGTAAATAAGATTAACGAAAGTCAACCTCATGAAATTGTATCGAGCAAAAGAGGCTGCTGCTGCTCTCTTCGCCGCTTTGTTTTTCGCCGTCGTGGCTTTGTATGCAGGATCTCAATTTGCATATGCGGTTAATCAGACAAATACAGCGATTAGCGTTTCGTTTGTGTATATGGAGCGTAGCGCGATTTCGTGTGGGGAAACTGTCAATATCGCAATAGGAGTTGATGGCGGAACGAGCCTCGCGGATTCTCGGCTTGTACTGAGAAATGTAAACGATGGGTCGACTTTCGAGGTTGCCTTCGAAAAGTCCGCTAGCAACGTTGTGCTCTATTCAACTGAAGATCTGCCGGTCGGTATTTATGCCTTGAGTGCGATTCGGCTCGAGTCTGGCGATTCGGTTAGCCTTCCCGATGGCGTCTCGAACCAGTCTCTTGTGGTTGACAACGGTATCTCCCTTCTGAGCGACGAAGAGGGTTCTAACTCGTCTTTTAGCGAAAAACTTGTGACTTCTGAAGGTGTTGCGTATTCGAATTTGTCCGATGCGATTTCTGGTTATAGCGAGCGCTCTGGAAATAAAGTATTTGTGCTTGACGCGGGTCATGGTGGCTGGGACTCTGGCGCAGTTGCTAATGGTTTGTTGGAGAAACAGCTTACTTTAAAGATTGCGCAATACTGCAAAACCGAGCTTGAGCAGTATGACGGAGTTAACGTTGTTATGGTTCGCGATGTAGACACCTCTCTCACTTCGAACCGTAATACAACCGAAGAACTTCAAGCGCGATGCAATTTGGCTCGAGATAATAACGCCACTCTTTATGTGAGTTTTCATATTAATGCTGGTGGTGGTACTGGTACTGGTGCCGAGGTTTGGATTCCTCGCGATTGTGCTTGGTACTCGTCGTTTAACGAATTGGGAGATCAACTCGGTCAGGAAATCCTCGATCAATTGAGTGCTCTTGGACTTGTTAAGCGAGGGACGAAATCCGACTATTACGATTGGAACGGAACTCAGCTATATTATCCCGACGGAAGTGCGTGTGACAGCCTTGCGGTAATTCGTCATTGCCGCGAATATGGCATTCCTGCGGTGTTGGTCGAGCATGGATTTATCGATAACGCACACGATGCTTCACTGCTTTCGAGCGAAGATGCATTGCGCCAAATGGGTGCGGCTGACGCGCGCGCAATTGTAAAACAGTATGGGTTGTCTATAATTAAAAAACCGCAGCCTATTATTGAGGACATGGATAATGGAAGTGTGACGTTATCCTGGGAGGCCACTCCTGGCGCAACTAAATATGCCATTGCTCTTTGCAACGATGACGGGTCGTTTGATACGTATACATATGACTGTACGGGCACCTCATTTGTCATCGACGGTTTGACGAACGGCCGGGTTTACAAGTTTCTTGTTCAGGCTTATGTAAATGGCTCGTGGAGTTCGTTTAATGCCGATGATTATACGAAATGCGATCTAATCCCATGGCCCAGGGCCACCGCCTCGCCCGCCGGCGACGGCGAGGCCCTGATCGAGTGGGGCGCCGTCGAC
>CAKUEV010000284.1 GCA_934646845.1 uncultured Slackia sp. | reverse complement strand
TACTCCCACTTAAGCGAAGACGCGCTTGGTTCATTGCGTCGGCGGGTGCATTTTGCGCGAGTGTCTTGCTAAATTTTGCTGTGCTTGTTGGCATTGTGACGACGGTTCCATTTGTTTGGGCTGCGGCACTATTCGCCGGTGTTGGCTCGGCGATATCTTATGCGCTGTGGGGCGAGTTGTTCGGTTGCTTGCCTCCTGTCAGAATGGTTGCGACGTACGTGGCGGGCGTCGTGCTTCGATACGTTCTAATATGGATTCTTTCGCCCTTGCCTCCTGATCGGCTGCTCCCATGTATGCTCGTCGTGGCCGTTCTCGCGCTTGCGACGCTTCGTATGGCGTATCGGGAATTGAGCCCAGAGGATTTGCCGTCGAGTCCAATCGGGAGGTTTTCTTTCCCTTTAAAGCCCATGATTGTTATTTCGTTGTGCGCCTTTGCATTCGTGATGCTTATGTCTTTTGTCGGCGATGTGCTTGCGGCAGCGGCGCTTGTTGCTTTTGTTATCTCTCGGAAAGGGGAGGATTTTAATTTTTCGTCGTTGTGGACGTTGTCGCTCCTGTTCATGTTCGCCGCGCTCGTTCCCTTCGGCAGGATATCGAGTGACATGTTGTTCGTTTCTGGCGTGTTTGGATCGCTTGCTTACACGCTCTATCTTATGCTGACATCGGTGATTTTCGCTAACCTCTCATTCAGATATGCCGTGTCGGCGGCTTGGCTGTTTTCGACTGAGATAGCAACTCGTCTTATTTTTGCCCATGCTGGCTCGTATGCTGGCGATTCGCTTCAGGGGATAATCGGCGGCGAACCTTCGGTGATGATGGTGGTAGCATGCGCGATTCCGGTGGTGGCATTCGCTGTAGCGATGCTCATCGTGTTTTCGTCGAAAGGTCTTGATTCCGATTGGGGCGTTGTGCTGACGAAGCCTGTCTCGAAAGACTATGAATTGGCTCTGGAGAAAAGCCGGCTTGGCATCAGGTGCAGGGAGGTGTCGAAGGTCAATGGGCTGACATCAAGAGAAGAGGAAATACTACTGCTACTCTGGAGAAAGAAGCGCCCTGCCGACATCGCAACCGATATGAATCTGAGCGTTTCGACCGTGCGCACTCATGTTAAGCACATCTATGCGAAGCTGAATGTCCATTCATCGAAAGAGCTCCTTGGCCTTATTGAGATCGGTGAATAGTGGCAATAGTGATTTTCTTCCGGCGTGGTGACTCTTGTATTGAATCGTGGACCGCGCTTCGTCGGGAGTGTTGAGCTGCCTTTTAGTAAGGTCTTAGCGAGCCTTGCGGCGCTGGGCTTGCGAATAGAGTTTTGCTTAAACATCTTGCGATTCAGAGAGGGTTTCTGCGAATCAAGCTTTTTCATTGAGCCTTTCTGGTGATATCGATTTATTGCCCCGATGTCTTTCTGACAAGAATTGCATACCTCATTGCGAAATGACAAGAATCTCAGTGTGTAGCTGTTCGCAATTACTTAAAGTCACGTCTGCGTTTGCTTGGGAATGGGGTAGGGGCTCAGGCGTGCCGCATTGATGGCTTGGCTGTCTTTGACGACGGAGATTCCCGTCAATCATATTCCGAAGCGGCAATTCGGTATGCGAATCCCATATTGAAAAAGGCGGCCCCAGCGATATGCCGAAGCCGCCTTCATCTGCGATTATCTTTGCGTGCTACAGTGACGCGACCAGTTTGCCGGTTACGTAGCCTTCGGTGTAGCAGCGGCCGATTGACAGGCCACCGACGGTCAGCGGGTAATCAACGCCGCCATAGAAGCCGCCCGAGCAGTTGCCTACTGCATACAGACCCTCGATGGGCTCGCCCGCCTCGTCGAGGCATTGGTGCTGCTTATTCACGTCAACGCCCGTGCAGATAGCCGAGACGCGAATCGTGCGGCTGATGCCGTAGTAGGGGGCGGAATCGACGGGGACGAGGTACTGCGCCTCCTTGCCGAAGTCGGTGTCGGCGCCCGCTTCGCAGATCTCGTTGTAATGCTTCACGGTCTCAACGAACGCGTCGATATCGCCCACGCCCATCTTCTTGCCCAGCTCCTCGAGCGTGTCGGCCTTCCAGGTGCTGATGAAGCTCGGCAGCACGCCCTTGCGTTCGACGTCTTCCTCCTGCATGTAAACTTTCAGTCCATCGGGGTCGACAAACTTGCCGCAGCCCTTCCAAGTCGATGCAGTGTCGGCGTACTTGCTGTCAAATACCTGGCAATATCGGCCCGCGTCCTCTTCCGATGTCAGGTAGTTGCATATCACAGCCATGTCGATCTTCTCGTTCATGAAGCGTTCACCCGTCGCGGTTTTCACGGCAAGGAACGGCATGTTCCACATCGGGCCTGCATCGAAGTCGTGCATCATCTTGGTGTGTACGATGTTGGAGATCTTGCCGCCGGCCCACACGACCATCTTGTGGCCGTCGCCGGTCTTGTTCGACTGCTTGCGGCCGAAGTATTTCAAATCGGGCAGGTAGTAGTTCGACATCTCCTCGTCGTTTTGGTAGTCGCCCGTGGCTACGATGACGCCCTTCTTGGCATTGAACTGAACGTAGCCCTCCTCGCCCTTTGCAATCACGCCGGTGACTTTGTCGCCGTCTTTGACGAGCTGCTCGGCTGGGGTGTTGTAGAAGATTTCAACGCCAGCCTCGGCCGCCACGTCGGCGAGCACCTTCATGC
>CAKUEV010000283.1 GCA_934646845.1 uncultured Slackia sp. | reverse complement strand
ACTAGCACGCATAGAATCGCCAAGTGCCGTCGACTTCTTCGCGGCGGAGCTTGCCTTGGTTTTCCAGATAGCGCACGCCAACGAATGCTTCGAGCATCGAGTAGTATCGCGAAATCGAAGGCGCCGCACGCCAGGCAGTCTCATCTTTCTGCGTGAGCGAACGCCGCGCCAACTCTTCCCCACCAATGCCGGGGCACTCGCGCGCGGTCGCGACCATGCGGTCGCAATGGCGCAGCTTGCGCGACACGATATCGGCCGCGCGCGAACGCAGCGTTTGTCCGCCGAATCCCTCGCCATGTCCGGGAAGCGTCCAGTGCACGTGCTGGAGCCATTCTCCATCAACGCCATGCGGCTGCGAATCATCGCGCTCGCGCACTTCCGCATCGGCCGCGCCATCGACCATCTGCACGCGCGCATCGACCCTGCCAAGCTGTAGCTCATCGGGTTCCTGCACGCGCACGCCACGCGGGCCATGCAGCTGCCGGCCGCCCGAGCCGAAGAATCGCTTCTCGCCGAAACGCTCCGACTGCATGCCGCCCGCGCCAAACACGCGCTTGCCGTCGGAACGCCACAGGGCAAGCCGCTGCGGGCCATCGCCGCTCAGGCCAAGCCCTTCCATATACAGCGCAAGCGCATCTTCGCCATCGAACGGCGCATCGACGCTCGGCGTGGTACCGAAAATCACTTCGTCGCCCGTAAACGACGGCGCACCGTCGCGACCCACCAAGCACACCAAATCGAGCGTGTGCCCTGGCACCTCGACAACGTCGAACACGAAGCGCCCCACATGCACCTCATCACCCTCGCGCACGAATCGATAGTCGAACGCGCCCGCAGGCAAAAACGTGGGCTCGTAATCGTTGCGCGAATATTCCTCGGCATCGTCCAGCGTCGCGCCCATTTTCAGCATGCGTCGCACGAACAGCTCGCGCGCGGCCTCGGCGCGAATGGGGCTGCGCTCCTCGAAGCCCACCTCGGACACATACACGCACGTGCCCTCGGGAAACAGCACTCGCGCCGCCTCGGCGTGGTCGAAGTGCGTATGCGTCAAAAACACCTTGCACTCCCCCGGCGCCACGCCAAGCTCGAAGAGCGCATTGCGCACGCGGCGCATGCCCACTTCATTGGCCGCCCCCGGGTCAACAACCAAGCAATCGCCGCCATCGCGCACGATGTAGCAATTCGACTCCCCCGAAGCTAAATTAACGAAAGGAACCCGAACGCAATATACGTCCGGGTTCGAAAAAACTTTGACCATGAATTAACGTGCCTTGTAAACCGAATCGATTCCCTCGAGCGCACTCGTCTCGGCGAGCGACTTGCCCTTGGTCTCGGGAGCAATGAACCACGACATAACCAGGCAAATGCCCACAAGCACCGCCGCCACGAGCATCGTGGGGCCAACGCCGAACGCAGCCAAGAACAGCGGCGTGCCGTACGTCGACACAATGGTGCCAATGCGCGAGAAGCCAATCGCGATGCCCACAGCCGAAGCGCGAACCTCGGTCGGGAACAGCTCGTTGGGATAGAGCCACTGCAGAATGCCCGGGCCGCCGCTGAAGAACGCGTACATGCCGAACGCAAGAATCACGACGAAAATCGGAGCCGTGGGCCACACGCCAAGAATGGTAAGGCCCGCGCCCATGAACGCCAAGCTAATGAGCAGCAGCTTGCGGCGTCCCATGGAATTCAGCCAGAACATCGCGGGAATAGAGCCAATCAGGAAGAACAAGCTCACGGCGCTCTCGCCCAGAATCGATTCCTGGCCCTCGCCCAAGCCGAACGCAGTCATGATGTCGGGGCCGAACGTGTAAATGGCATACATCGGCACCACCTGGCACAGAATGAACACGCCCATGAACACCATGCGCTTCATGTAGCCGGAATGAAGCAGCATGCGCAGCGAGGTCTTCGGCTGCGCCTCTTCATCCTCGAGCTCGACGTCTTCGCCGAACACGCGGTGCACGATCTCGTCAGCCTCTTCCTTGCGACCCTTCTTCGCGAGCCACATGGGCGATTCGGGAATATCGTGACGGCCAACCAGCAGAATAATGCAAGGAATAACCGCCGAACCAAGCATCCACTTCCAGCCGTCGGGCACGGTATACAGGAAGTAGCCCACGAACGCGGCCACCGTAGCGCCCAAATACCACGCCGCCGACACCGCGCCCATTGAAATGCTGCGGTATTTCTTCGGCGTGAACTCGGCGATAAGCGAAGTCGCAATGGGATAGTCGGCGCCTACGAACACGCCGATGAAGAAGCGCGCCGCGACGAGCTCCCACGGATTGCTGCAAAAAACGCTCAGAATCGAGAAGAGGGCAATGGCAACCAGGTCGATTATGAACATTTTCTTACGGCCGATGGCATCGGTCAGGTAGCCGCCGGCAATGGTACCCACCAGAATGCCCAGCATAACCGACGCGCCAATGGCGGCCGATTCGGACGCGGTGAGGTTGAACATGGGAGTGATTTGCGTAAGCGCCACGCCGATAAGCGAAAGCACGTAACCGTCCAAAAACGATCCACCGCTCGAGAAAATGGCGATCTTGCGCAAAAACGGCGTCATCGCGACGTCGTCGATGGTCTTTTTTGCCTTGCGCTTCACATATCGCGCAACGCGTTCGGGCGACCATTTGCCATGTTCTTCGACGTACGCGCGCTGCGTGCGCACG
>CAKUEV010000282.1 GCA_934646845.1 uncultured Slackia sp. | reverse complement strand
GTTTTAATGAGAGGTTTGTGATGCATATGGTAACGGCGGAATTTCTGCGCGAACTCGCAGCGGATGTCGCTGCGGGCAAGCCGGTTGAGCTTTCCGCGGCCGATTTCCCGTGCTTCGCGGCCGAGGCGCTCGAGGGTCGTGCACATGTGACGCCCGCGGCGCTTGCGGAAATCTCGGCTGGTCTTATGCCTTCCGATGCATGCGTGTTCGAACGCGCAGCCAAGGCAATCGACGAGGGCGATCTTGCGTGGATCGGCTTCAAATTCGTATACGACGCGTCCGCTGCCTGCGAAAACGTTGATAATGAAGTCACGAAGAAATACGGCGACGTGGGCTCGGGCTGCGGCGATTCGCTCGTGTTCTTCTGCAACGACGCCAAGGAAATCGTGTGCGGACGCGAATACTCTCCGCGCGATATCTTCCAAATGAAAGATGCCACGCGCGGCCCCGCTATGCATACTGAGCAGTTCGATGGCCTTACGTGGCTTGCCACGCCGCTGTTCGACAAGGTTCGCGTGTGGCTTTTGGGCGCCTCTGACGCCTCGGCGGAGGTTGCCGCGCTCGCCCATCATGTGGGCTTCGGTGTGGTAGCGGTCGACTACGACCCCGCGTATATTTCGGAAGAGCGTTTCTCGAATGCCCAGCGCGTGCTGCTTGAGGGTGGCAACTTCGATGGGCTTTCGAATATTGTCGCAAGCCCCAATGATTATGCGTGCGTGCTTACGCGAGGTCATATGTTCGACCCCGAGGCATGCGTGTGGTCTATAAGGAACAATTTGCACTATATGGGCATGATGGGGTGTAAGGGTAAAAATGATACCGTTCATGACCTCGTAATATCGAAAGGCGGCACCGAAGACGGGTGGAATCGCATCAAACGCCCCATCGGTTTGAAATTTGGCGCCAAAACGCCGGCTGAGCTCGCCATCGCCATTGTTGCTGAGCTTGTGGATGAGCGGTACAAACAGAATTATTCGGAAGCCGCGCGTGCGAAGCACGACTCGAATTTGGGTCGATAGCGCGCATTTCGGCTTCGCCGCATGGCGCGGCGGTCCGATGCATGTCTTTTTCGCCCGCTTGTGTCGATGTCGCGACGCATGGGCGATTCGGCTGATAAGGTAATTAAAAGTCAACGGAAGGAAAACGGAGGAGGAAACGTGACTAACCCCCAGGTTAAACGCGTTCTGGTTTCTGTGACCGACAAAACGGGCGTGGTTGAGTTCGCGCGCGCTTTGCACGAGGAATTCGGAGCTGAGATTATTTCGACCGGCGGTACCGCGAAGGTGATTGCCGAGGCAGGCGTCGATGTGACGCCCATCGATGCAGTGACGAATTTCCCTGAAATGATGGACGGCCGCGTGAAGACGCTGCACCCCATGGTGCACGGCGGCCTGCTCGCGAAGCGCGACAATGCCAAGCACATGGCCGAGGCCGAAGAGCACGGCATCAAGATGATCGACATGGTGGTCGTGAACCTGTATGCCTTCGAAAAGACGGTTGCCTCAGGCGCCGATTTCGGCACCTGCATCGAGAACATCGACATTGGAGGCCCGTCGATGCTGCGCAGCGCCGCGAAGAATTTCGAGAGCGTCGCCGTGGTCACCGAGCCTTCCACCTACGATGGCATTCTTGAGGAAATGCGCGCCAACGACGGCGCCACCACGCGCGAGACGCGTGCGAAGCTCGCGCTGAAGGTGTTCGAAACCACGAACGCCTACGATGGCGCGATTGCCGCTTGGATGGACGAGCAGCTCAACGGCAAGGCCGATTTCAGCGAGAAGACGCCCGAGGTCATCGACCTTCACCTCGAGAAGCAGCAGGACCTGCGCTATGGCGAAAACCCGCATCAGAGCGCTGCGTTCTATCGCCTGCCCAATGCCGACGCACATAGCCTCGTGAATGCCGAGCAGCTCAACGGCAAGGAACTTTCCTACAACAACATTCTCGATACCGATGCGTGCTGGACGCTTGCTCGCGAGTTCGACGAGCCTGCCGTGGTTATTCTGAAGCATCAGAACCCCTGCGGTTCGGCTACGGCCGCCACGGTCGCCGAGGCTTACGACAAAGCGTTCGCGTGCGACCCGAAGAGCGCTTTTGGCGGCATTATTGCGGCAAACGTCGAGGTTTCGCTCGAGATGATCGAGCACATGAACGCGAACAAGCAGTTCGTCGAGGTCGTCATTGCCCCGAGCTTCGAGCCCGCCGCGCTCGAGCTTCTGCAGGCGAAGAAGAACCTGCGCGTCCTGCGTACCGGCGGCGTGGACACACCGGTTCGCGTTGAGTACCGCTCGGTCGACGGCGGCATTTTGGCTCAAACTGCTGACGCTGTGACCGAAACGCCTGATGAATTCACCGTTCCTACCAAGCGCAAGCCCACCGACGAGGAAATGGATGAGCTGCTGTTCGCGTGGAAGGTGTGCAAGGGCGTGAAGTCCAACGCCATCCTCATCTCCAAGAACCATGCGGGCATTGGCATGGGCCCTGGTCAGCCGAATCGCGTCGACTCGGGCCGCTTGGCCGGCGAGCGCGCGCTTGAGGCGTGCGAGCGCATGGGCCTTGAGCCGAAGAATCTGGTTGCCGCGTCCGACGCCTTCTTCCCGTTCCGCGACAACATCGATGCGCTGGCAAGCTTTGGCGTCACCGCCATCATCCAGCCCGGCGGCTCCATCCGCGACGAGGA
>CAKUEV010000281.1 GCA_934646845.1 uncultured Slackia sp. | reverse complement strand
GCCGCGCCAAGCGCCGGAATATAGGTGAAATTCGGCGCCTCGGTGCCCGCTTCGCGCGCCGCCGAGACGAATTCCTCACGCGCCTCAATACCTACCTCATACGAAGTTTCGATGCAGTCGACCGAGAAAATGGGGCACACCACGGCAACGTCGCGCGCACCTTCGGCCGCCAAACGACGCAATTCGGGCTCGAGGAAAGGCCCGAGCCATTTGCGCGAATCGAAGCGCGATTGGTAGGTGAGCGCCACATCTTCGGGCGCAATGCCCAACTTGGACGCCAGCCCCTCGGCCGTGGCCTTGGTCGATTCGGGATAGGTGTCGCCCGCCGCTTGAAAGCTCACGGGGATGGAGTGGAAGGAAATCACGAGCTTTTTACCCGACTCATACGACCACGCATCGCGCACCGATTGTGCAAGCGCATCGAGATAGCCCGGCGCATTCCAATAGTGCGAAATCGTGCGCACTTCCGGCCGCGGCAGCTCGGGATGCTCGGCCATAGCCTCGCCGAAGGCGCGCTCGAATTCCTCCAGGCACGTGCCCGCGCACGCCTTCGTTTCCTGCGGATAGAGCGGCACAACCACAATTCGAGAGACGCCCGCGTCGAGCAGCGCCTCAATGGCCGATTTCGTTGACGGGTTTCCATAGCGCATGCCCAGCTCAACCGCGACGGGTTCACCCATAAGCTCCGCTAGGCGAGCGCGAAGCTTGTCGCGCTGCACAAGCGACGTGAGCAAAAACGGGCTGCCTTCTTCGGTCCAAAACTGCTGGTAGTGCGCAGCGGTTTTCTTCGGGCGATTCGGCAGAATGCAGAAGTTGAGCACCGGCTTCCAAATAATCCGCGGCACGTTGATGAGGTTGCGGTCGGAAAGGAATTGCTTCAAGTAAGGACGAATGGCTTCGGGCGTCGGAGCATCGGGGGTTCCCGTGTTAAGAATCAAAACGCCCAGCACAACAAACATCCTTCCATGCAATGCGAGCGGCGAAAAGCCGCACACCCCCTTTATAGCGAGCTGAACTTTATCACCAGACAAAAAGGCTGGCCCCCAACACGGAGCCAGCCACATGAGCCGCAGGAAAATGACGGCGTATGACGTAATGAAAGGCGCTTGGCCACGCGCGGCACGCGGCCCAATGTCTATTCGATGAACTCGGCAACAACCCTGCGAGCGACCTCGTCGAAATCGAGGCAACCCTGAGCAGTAAGTCGCCCATCGCAAACAAGATCGCCAAAATCGGCAGAAAGCGAAGTGCTTCCCAACTGCCACAAATGGGCAATCTCCTTTTGCGCAGACGCAAGCGCACCCGTAATCTCGATGACGCTTTCGGTAACAGCCTCAGGGTCGGCATCCGACTGGATATAAGCGTCAATATCACCGCTATTTGCCCACATCAAATTACCAAGGCGCGATACCGTCGACGGGCCCAGGCCCACTACGTCGCCGCTTTTACGCACGCGCTCAATTGGAAGCTCAAAGCCCGGCTTCGCGAAACACAAGGGCGCATACTGCGCAAAGCCATGCTCTTCCAGAAAAGCACGTGCCACGCAGAACATCTCAGCAGCGAAAGCAGCGTCGCCGGACATCGACCCGCGCGCGGCGAGCAGCGTGCAGTGGTTCACGCCCGACATAAGCACGAATTCCCGCAGAGTTTTCAACAGGGTTTTCTCGGTTTGCCCCGCGAACCCCACAAGAATCTGCGCATCGATATTGGAAAAGCCCGCCGATTCGAGCACGATGCGGCTCTTCGCCATTTCGCCCACGGCACCCGCGCGTTCGAGCCATTCGCTTTCGATAGGGTTCGACGTAAGGCAGTGGAATCGCAACGCGGAAATACCAAATGCAAGCAGCTCGTCCATGGTCGCCGTCGACAAAAGCCCAGGATCGACCTCGGCAGACACGAAGCAATCGTCGGCAAGGGGCAACGCGCTTGCAAGCTCGAAAAGAAACTCTCGCATCTTTTGCGGTTCAATGGTGCCAAGAGCACCGCCCTCAAACGCGACGCACGAAACCGGCTCGCCAAGATCCTCGCCCACGCTGCGCGCCTCCGCAATAAGGGCGTCCAGATAGGCATGCTTGATTGCAGGCGCCGTATTGGCGTAGAGATTGCGTCCATAAAAATCGCACCGGCCGGTAACGAACGGTATGTTGACGGAAATCGCGCAGCCCATGGCAAACCCCTTTAGTTGAAATCGAACGCCAATATCTGATGAGGCATTTTCACCTAGCGATATTCTCTCACGAAACAGAAAACGCCGCCTGGGCTCGCGGGAGGGGCATGCCCAGGCAGCGCATCTCACAATGAGCAAACGCTAAGAAGCGGTTTTATTTCTTCTCAGCGTCTCCCTCTTTAGCGTCACCGCCCTCGGGAGCCCCGCCAGGGCCGCCCTGAGGCTGGTTGGCCATCTCTTCCTTGAGCTTGGCGAGCTTTTCCTCGTAAGCGATGGCGTCGGTCACATCTTGCTCGGCGAATTGGGCGATGTGCTCGCCCGCGATCATGCCTTGCGTAATGGCGAGACCAACCGAGTTGCCCGCGATCATCGCGTGATACTGAATGGCGTAACGGCCACCGGCGGTATTGCCAACGGCATAAAGGCCATGAATGATGGTGTCATCGGTACGGCGAACTTGATACTTGTCGTTCACCAGAACGCCCGACATCTGCACCATGCCCGAAGAGACGCGGCCCTTCG
>CAKUEV010000280.1 GCA_934646845.1 uncultured Slackia sp. | reverse complement strand
CAGTCGTCGTTCGGCATGGCGATTATTTCGCGCGTGCTCGAATCGCATGGCTACAAGGTGGGCATTATCGCGCAGCCCGACTGGCGCGACCCTGAAAGCGTGAATGTGTTCGGCGAGCCGCGCTTGGGCTTTCTCGTTTCGTCGGGCAATATGGATTCCATGGTGAATCATTACACCGTAAACAAGGTTCCACGCAGCCAAGATGCCTATTCGCCAGGTGGCGCGCCCAATAGGCGCCCGAACCATGCCACGGCGGTGTACGGCAACCTCATACGACGCACGCATAAGCACACGCCCATTATTTTGGGCGGCATTGAGGCGAGCCTGCGTCGCTTGGCGCATTACGACTATTGGTCCGATTCGCTTAAGCGCTCCATTCTGCTCGATTCCGGCGCCGACTTGCTCATCTATGGCATGGGCGAGCGCGCTATTGTCGAAATCGCCGATGCGCTTGCGGCGGGCATTGCCGTGGAAGATATCACGTTCGTCGACGGCACGGCTTACAAGGCCCGATCGCTCGAAAGCGTGGAAGACGCCATCGAGCTGCCCGCGTTCGAGGCGCTCCAGGCCGACAAACTCGAATACGCGCGCAGCTTCAATGTGCAGTGGGAAAATTCCGACCCCTATCGCGGCAAACGATTGGTGGAGGAATACCCGCACAATGTATTCGTGGTGCAAAACCCGCCGCAAAAGCCGCTTTCCACCGAGGAGCTCGATGCGGTCTACGCCCTGCCGTATGCGCGCGACTATCACCCCGATTACGAAGCTGCGGGTGGTGTGCCGGCAATTAAAGAAGTGAAATTCAGCCTGTCGAGCAATCGCGGATGCTTTGGCGAATGCAGCTTCTGCGCGCTCACGTTCCATCAGGGGCGCATCGTGACGGCGCGAAGCAAGGCGTCGCTCGTTGAAGAAGCGAAACAGCTTACGCGCGACCCTGAATTCAAGGGTTACATCCACGACGTGGGCGGCCCTACGGCGAATTTCACGGCGCCAGCGTGCAAAGCGCAGCTGCGTCGCGGCGCGTGCGCGCACAAGGCATGCCTGTTTCCTGAGCCCTGCAAGAAGCTCGAGGTGAACCATAAGCCGTACCTCGATGTGCTGCGCGCCTTGCGCGCGCTGCCCGGCGTGAAAAAGGTCTTCGTGCGCAGTGGCGTGCGCTTCGATTACGTGATGGCCGATTCTGACGACACGTTTTTGCGCGAGCTTTCGCAATACCACGTGAGCGGCCAGCTGCGTGTGGCGCCCGAGCATGTGAGCGACGCGGTGCTCTCCGTGATGGGCAAGCCGAAAAACGAAGTGTACCAGGCGTTTTGCAAGAAGTTCGAAGCCATAAACGACAAGCTCGGCTTGAAGCAGTTCGTGGTGCCGTATTTGATGAGCTCGCATCCGGGTTCTACGCTGAAGGAGGCCATTGAGCTGGCTGAATTCTGTCGCGATATGGGTTTCAACCCCGAGCAAGTGCAAGATTTCTACCCAACGCCGTCCACGATGTCGACCGCGATGTATTACACAGGCGTCGATCCGCGCACCATGGAGCCGGTGTACACGCCGAAAAGCTCGCACGAGAAGGCGCTGCAGCGCGCGCTTATTCAATACCGCAACCCCGCCAATCGCGACCTTGTGCGCGAGGCGTTGCGAAAGGCCCATCGCGAAGACTTGATTGGTTTTGGGCCGAAATGTTTGGTGCGCCCGGCTGATGGCAGAAGCGGCGGCCCTGGCGGCGGCCCTGCCGGAAAAGGCGGCAAGGGAGGCGGCTCCAGGCCTGCTCGAGGCGGCCAGGGCGCCAAGGGCGCGCATGGCGCCCGGGGCTTTGGTGGTGGCAAGGGTGCGCCATCGGGCCGTGGCTTTAATGCGGGCGCGACGAAGCGCGGCGGCAAAGGTGGCTTATCGAATGGCCGGGGAGAACATGCCAGCACGCATCGCTCCGAGGCTGCCAACAATGGTCCGAAGCGGTCTCGCCGTTAGCGAGTGCTGAAGAAAACGACTCGTCCCGTGCCTGAAAAAGCGGCTCGATTGTGCTTCGAAAGCGTCGAGGCCTGCTTCTCTGGAAAACCAGGGAGGCAGGCCTCTTTTTCATTCTGAATGGTTTGCTGGGCTGGTTGGCGCGGTATCGCTTTTCTGGCCCTAATCTTTCTTGATTGGGAATTTCGCGGTGAACGTGGTTCCGTGCTCGGCGGAGCTCTGCGCGGAAAGCGTGCCGCCGTGCTCCTCGACGATGCTGCGAGCAATGGAAAGTCCCAGACCGTAGCCGCCAGCTCCACTCGTGCGCGCCTCGTCGGCGCGCCAGAAGCGGTCGAAAATATGGGGTAGGTCAGAAGAAGGAATGGGCGTGCCGGTGTTGTTCGCCTGGATGACGGCATGCTTGCCTTCGCGCTTCGTGCCCACCACGACGCGGCTGCCTGCTTCGGCGTACTTGCATGCATTGTCGATGAGAATGCCAAGCACGCGCTCGATGTCGCCTTGCACGCCGCCAATGAATACGGAGGTCGAGGAACTTTCCGCCACATCGATTTCCACGCCACGTTCGAAGGCGACGGCTTCGAATTGAAGCACCGCGCGCTGGGCCATGTCGGCTAAATCGAGCTTTTCTTGTTGCTTGCCCATGGTTGCCTGAGCGTCGACTTCGGCGGTGTCGTGCTTGGCCAGGGCGAGCATGTCTTCAACAAGGCCCTGCATGCGCTGCCCTTCGACCTGAATGCCCTCGATCCACTGGCG
>CAKUEV010000279.1 GCA_934646845.1 uncultured Slackia sp. | reverse complement strand
TCTGGCTCCATCGAGCAGGACGCTGACATCGTTATGTTTATCGACCGCTCCATGGACGAAATGGAGGCCGAGACCGACGGCCGTCCCGATTGGGGAACCGCCGAACTCATCGTTGCTAAGCACCGTAACGGCGCCACCCGCGATATCACCTTGTCGTTCAATCCTGAATACACCAAGTTCGGCAACTATATCGACGCATCTCAAATCTAGGGTTACGCCGTTCTACGAACGGCGTAACGATTCGACGCTGCGCAGGCTTCTGGCGGCACGCTTCGGGCTAATGCCGCGACTCTCGTACCGAAGTACGCTTCGCCACGGCAACGCCCGAATCGCACTCGCCGGAAGCCTTGCTCGCTGACTTTTGGTGCGAATGCAGCTTTTGGCTGAAAAGGACTCATTTCTGTTTGGAATAGCCGTCCATCGTGTTTTCGCCGAGCTTGTTTGAACTCCGCGGCATTTCTTTGTTTGTTGGGCTAAACTCGGCGTATGACCAACCGTATTACATTCATTCATTCGGGCGACATCCATTTGGGTGCGCCTTTTCGCGGCTTGCGCGACCTTTCCCCGAAATGGGCTGACCGGCTTACGCGCGCGATTCCTGAGGCGTACGACCGCGTAGTTGATGCGGCGATCGAGCGCGGGGTCGATTTCGTGCTGTTTGCGGGCGACGAATTCGACACCGACAAGCCAAGCTACGCCCATCACCGCCATTTCTTGCAGGGGCTCGAGCGCTTACGTGATGCGCGGATCCCCGTATATCTCATCGCGGGCAACCACGACCCTTATGCAACGTGGGCGGGTTTGCGCGACCAGCTTCCCGAAAACGTGCATATGTTTGGTTCCGATGGGCCGGGCTATGTCGTCTATGAGCGCGATGGCGAGCCTGTTGCGATCATCGCCGCGCGCGGCTTTTCGAATCGGGCAATCGAAAGCGATATCGCCGAGGGCATGACGCGCGCCGCGGCCGAAGCGGCGTGCGGCGTGCAAGTGCCGTTTGTCGTCGGAATGTTGCACACGGGGTTGTGGATGGATCCATATAAGGCCCCTACCAGCGAAGATGCCCTGTATGCGTCGGGCATGGACTATTGGGCGCTTGGACACATTCATAAGAACTTCCGCTTCCCTAAAAACGCCGCCGAGACCAAAATCGCTTTCTGCGGCTGCGCGCAGGGCCGCGATATTAAAGAAGTTGGCGACCGCGGTTGCTATGCGGTGACGCTCGAGGAAGGCGTGCCCAACCAGCTTGAATTCATCGCGTGCGAATCGGTTGAATGGGAGCAGTTGCGTGTCGACGTGTCGGCCTGCGCAGGCGCGGAAGACGTGCTTGGCGCATGCGTTCGGGCTATGTTCGATGCGAATTCTCAGGTGATATGCGAGGAAATGATTGCACGGGTTACGCTTGTGGGAGCAACGCCCCTGCATGGGATGCTTGCGACCCCGGGGTATATCGACGAAATGCGCGACGAGCTCAATGAACGCTATCCGTCGTTTTTCTGTGACGCGCTTATCGACGAGACGACTTCTCCCCTCGATAGGGATGCGATGCGCGCCGCGGGCCTTTTCGAGGCTTCGCTTCTGCGCGAATCGGCGAAGCTTGCCTCCAACAAGCAGGAAACCATCGAATACTTGCAGCGCGAATTTGCTGCGCGCGGCCTCGCATTGCCGGCGGGTATCGATCGGGCGCTCGAAGGCGCGTGTGCGCGCGCCGAAGATATGGCCCTCGAGCTTTTAGAGGGGCGTGAGCAGCTATGACGGCGAAGCATGCGGCTCAACATTCGAAGAAGAAAGCGCCCGCGCAGCCGAGCATTGATGCGTCGCGCGGCTTGATGCAATCGGAAAGCGCCTGCGTGCCTGCGAATTCTCAAGTGGAAAGCCATGCGGGCATATACCTTCAGCGAGCGCATATGGCGGCGTTCGGGCGTTTTATCGACCGGACGCTTGGGCCCTTCAAGCCGGGCCTCAATGTTGTGTATGGTCCTAACGAGGCGGGCAAAACAACCGCTCGAGCATTCGTGGGCGGCGTGCTGTCCGGCTGGCCCGAAGCACGTGGTTCGCGCAATGCATACAAGCCTCGCGCAGCCTCGCGCGAAGGTTCGCTTCTGTTCTGCGACGCGGCAACGTGCGAGGTGGGCCGCGTTTCGCGCGCCCGCAATGCGGAAGGCCTTATCGGCGACGATGCGTGGCTTGCGGCGGTGTGCGGCGATATCGACCGCGAAACGTTCCAAACGCTCTTCTCGCTTGATGCCGATGAGCTTCGCTCCCTCGAGGCGGCGCCCGACATTTCGGCGAAATTGCTCACAGCTGGCTCAGGAACTAAAGAAAGTCCTGCTCATGTGGCTTCCGCCTTGGATGTGCGCATCGCGGCGCTTATGAGCCGCGCAGCTTCCGAGACTGAATCGTTTCCTAATTTAAAGCGCGAGCTCGAAGGCGTGAAGGAGCGCTTGCTGGAAACGCGCGCCCAAGCCGACGAGCTGAAAGCGGAAGACATTGAGTTGCGCTCGCTGCTTGACGACCGCGAGCGATTGCAACGTGAACTCTCGACGCTCGATTCCAAAATCGAAGCGATGGCGGCGTGCAAAGGCGAGCTTTCGCGTATCGATTCGACGCGCCACCGCCTGCGTGAAGAAATGGCCAGCGCGCAGTCTGAATTGCGCACATGCGAGGCCGACGCACGGGCCGAGCTCGCCGCTTATGCTGCCACTCCGCACGTTTCGGCGGAGGACGAGGC
>CAKUEV010000278.1 GCA_934646845.1 uncultured Slackia sp. | reverse complement strand
AAGGGTCAAGCGTGGTTTTAAAAATAAAATCTCGCAGCATTGAGATTGGTTTTGCCTGATAAGAAGCATAATCACCTCGAGAGGGCGATTTTATTCGCAGTGAGCGAAGCTACAATAAGCCTTGTATTGCACAAGGGTTTGGGGGAACCAATGGAGAAGCAACGTCGCACCGAACAAGACAACTTGGCGGCAATCAACCCGCTGCTCGGCGCTTCAATCAAGCAAACGGCACGCACCTATGGCCTTACGATTGACGCGCTGTACTACTACGAGCGCATCGGACTCGTCGTTCCCGCTCGAAACCCCGTTAATGGCTACCGCATATACCGTGGTGGCGATTTCTTTAGGCTCAATATCATTACGGAGCTGTCGGGCATGGGGTTTTCCCTCACGCAAATCAAAGACTACCTCGCAACGCATTCCCTCTCGTCAACCATGAAGCTCATGAATGACGAGCTCTCGCTTATCGACGCGGAAATTCGCCAACTCAACGAGAAGAAGGCGAGCGTGTTCGAAAGCATGCAGCGCTATGCGAGCGCAATCGCCGACGCTCGCTCGGAAAATATCACCATCACCCATATTCCGAAACGAGAATGCCTGCTTGTTTCGGAAGACACGCTTCGATACGACATCGTGCCGCGCGCGTTTGCGGCATGCGCGATAAAGCACGGAGTTGAGCTTGGGGCGCTCCACACCACGCCGTGCTACCTAGTTGACACGTCTCGCCCACTCGATGACCTCGGGTGCTTCGTTCCGTATGCCATTCTTCTGTATTCCGAAATGCTCCCCTGCAAGGCCGATTTCAAAATTGAGGCAGGGCTCTACGCCTCCTGCACGTTCCAGGGATCATTCCGTGAAATCGCGCGTCACTACGACCGCATATCGGCCTACATAAAAGAGCAAGGCTACCAAGAGGAACCGGGCGCATTAGAGTTTTGCCTGATTGGCGAATATGAATCACATGATCAGAGCGAATACGTCAGTCGACTTGAAATACCCGTATCGCCCATCTCTGAATAGTAGTTTCTTTAAGTAACCTAGTTGCTATTTGCTACTAGGTTACTTTCTTTTAGGCTTGTAGTTTTTAATTACCTATTTACTCAGAGTAAATTAGGATACTAATTCCTTCAACAAACTAAAACAGCCCACAAGACAGCTCGTGCGCGCGGTCGCCCGTGGCGGTTGCATCAATCGTACGCGTACCGTCGTCGGACACTTTGAAATCGAGCACGAGGCAGTCGTCGGGCGCGGCCTCTTCGAACTTGTCGCCCCATTCCACGAGCGATACGCCGTCGCCCTCGATAATGCCGTAATAATCAATATCTTCGAGTTCGTCGGCCTCTTCCAAGCGATACAAATCGAAGTGATACAACGGCAGGCGCCCGTCGTGATATTCGCACACCAAATTAAACGTTGGGCTCGTGGGAACCTCGGCAATGCCGAGCCCCGCAGCAAAGCCCTGCGTAAAGTGGGTTTTGCCAGCGCCTAAATCGCCTACGAGCAAAATCACGTCACCCGCCTGCGCGCGCTCGGAAATCGAGCGGGCGAGCTGCTGGGTTTCTTCAACGCTATGGCTGATAAACGACATGCGAGCCTTCCCTTCCAAATAAAAAATGGGTCAGAGCAACCTTCTCTCTGACCCATTCAAAATAGCGTATGTTTGCGACAATGTCAGCGAAAAGCCGCCCGATGCATCAGGTTGGCTTAATGAAAATGCCAGTGGCATTTTCATTCCCTTATCACGCGCCCGAGCGGGCGCGCCCAGCTAAGCTGGGCCGACGCGTACTTCGGTACGCGAGCAACGATTGAAAGCCAAGATGAAACAACGGGCGGCTTTGCAGCGTCGAGCTTTTACACTGGCCGTTAAGCCAACGTGAAGTCTTTCTCGCCCTTGAAGACAGCCAGAGCGTCGGCGACGCTGTAGTCGGCGAGGGTGATGGCGGAAATCGCCTTGGTCAGACGCACGGCCTCATCGAGCGAGCGCTGGTGAATGTTGCGGCCGGTCGCGTTGCCGCAGGCATGGCCGATATGGATCTGGTCATGCAGCTGCGCGAGGAACGTCTCGGCGTCGACGGTGGAACCGCCAGCGCACACAAGGCCCGTACGGCCAGCAGCGGCAGAAGCGATTGCGAGGCTTTCGGCGGAAGTGGCTTCGTCGGTGGCCTTCGGCGGGTTCACCTTCACGAAGTCGGCGCCCAGGCACAGCGCGACGCCAGCGGCACCGGCGATGAGGGCGGGAGCCTTCTCATCGGCAACAGCCTTGCCGCGAGGGTAAATCCACAGAACCACGAGCAGGCCGGCGGCATGGGCCTCGGCGATGAGTTGGCCAGCCTCAGCGAGCATGGTGCTTTCATATTCGGAGCCCAGGTAGATGGTGTAGCCCAAGCCCACCACGTTCACGCCGTTGGCGCGCATGTCGAGCACGGCTTCGAGATCGTGCAGCTGCGGGCTGTAGGGATCGTCCTGGGCGGTTTTCACGAGGTTGGTCTTCGAATTCATCTTGACCAGGTAGTTCACCTCGGGATAATCGGCAGCGTAGCGAGCAACGAGGCCGCGCTGACCGGCGCACACGCCGCAGACGCCTTCGCTGGCGATTTTGAACAGGTGCTCGGGATCGAGGTCGGCGAGGTCGATGCCCTCACCGTAGAAGTCGCCATTGAGGTGCTCGACCTTCTGGTCGCATGCGAACAGCATCAAACGGCCGGTACCGCGCGTAGCGGCCATATAGTTGTC
>CAKUEV010000277.1 GCA_934646845.1 uncultured Slackia sp. | reverse complement strand
TGCGGTCGCGAGCAGGCTTGAGGCTTGCTGCCTCGGCTTTTTCGGACTTCATACGGCTCTTTCCGTGACGTGTCGCCCCTGCGCATAGGCGCAGTAAGGGCAATTTTCTATAGAACCTTTTCATTATGCCACATCAAGGAGAATCGCGGGTAACTTTCATCTACAGGAGCGCGCGTACGGTGGGTTTACGCATTGATTTGCGCATTTTCGCACCGCAAAAGCCGATATGCCTACCCTTCGAGAAGGCAGCGAAGATATGCGGCAGCGGCGCGGTAGAACGGCTCGCGCGCCTCCGATTCGCATGACGCGCAGAAATCGACGACCCAGATCTCAAGGTGTTCTTCGATGAACTGGGAATACGCTGCGGCGGCGGAGCCTCCCGGCAGATTGGAATCGGCGAGGGCGCGCTCGCCCGCCGCGACTGGCAGGCCCGCCGCGCGCAGGGCGAGCGCTTCGAGCAGCTCGCATTCGGTGGCGATATGATCGAGCGGATTGTTCTTGCCCTCGGGGCGTGCGAAACCGCACGCCTTCACAAAGCGCTCGACTTCCATGGAATGCGGATTCACGAACAGCAGCGGTTTCACGCCATCGGCCTTCGCGCGCCACACACCCTCGTAGGGGCTACACGCAGGTTCGGTCGGCCCCACGAACAGGCGCGTCGCCTCGGCGCGCAGGCGATGGAAAAGGCGATCGATCGCATCGGAGCCGCCGAGGACGTTGGGCGATTCGGCGGAATCGGAGCCACTCTTCCCGGAAAAGTCGACACCTTCCGCAAGCTCCTTGGGCAGCTTTGCATCCAACGCCCCACACACCTCGCAAGCCGCATCGGCCCATTCTCCACATGCAACGGCCTCGGCCAGCTCTCGCGTAGGGTGGCGGAAGCTGAACGCAGCCAGCTCCCACGCCGTCGCGCGGACAGTCCACGCCTCGCTCGAAATGCTCTCCATTGCCAATCCCTTCTGTCTATTTTTGGAAACGCCTAATCTTTCGCCTTCAACATACTCGCAAGCTTACCCGCATGGCTTGCCGCGTGCACCAAAATCAGCGCAAGCAGCACTTTCGCCGAAGCTGCGTGCAGTGGGTCCCACACGAAATACCCCGGCGCGAACAGGCCTGCCGCCGGCAACACCGTGGCGCTGACGAGCGCGCCCGACACAACGCACACGGCGAGCGCCAAAAACAGCGCCGCGTCGAGCGCAATGCGAACGACGGCAAGCAGAGAGCCTCGTCGCGCCGCCCTGCCAAGGCCGGCCAGCGCATCGAGGCTCGCCGCCACATGCAAAAGCAGCGCCGCGAGAGCACCAAGCCCTGCCCATTCATGGGCGGCTATCCCTGTGAACTGGGGAAGCACCGCCGCCGCAAACAACGCAGCCGCTGCGATGTCGAGTGAGAGCTTCGCCTTCTTCGACATGGCCTACCCCACCTTCTTCAGAAGCACGATGAGCCCGCCGAAAAATACGACCGGGCCGAGCACCCACAGGTTCAGGCTCGCGTCCGACGCGCTCCGGTAGCCGCCGCCCACGAGCGTCTCCCACGCGTGGCACTCGACCGACGCGCACGTCGATTCGGGGCAGGCCATCTCGTGGATGCCGTCGGGGCTTGGCACGTGCGCGTAATCGTGGCACTCGCCGCTCGCGCAGCCCGTCGCCGGGCACGGCGAATCGGCGGCAATCGCCTGCGGGGCGCCGACGCTTTTCGACGAAACGCTCGCCGCGGCAAAAACGCAGGCGCACGCCAGCGCAAATGCGGCGATAACGCATATAAGCTTTTTTGCCATGGCGAACCTTTCGGAAAAGGAGCCAGGCGCGGCCGGGATTGGGGAGGCGCCGCGCCTGGTTATACGGGAGAGAAGTATGGGCTATTTATCGCCCGCCGGCTTCAGGGGCAGGTATTTCAGCCCCAACAGCAGGAACAGCACGCACATGGCCAGCACGCCGGCCGCCACGACGAACTCGATGGGCTGCGGCGCGTAGACCATGCCCTGGTAGGCGCCGCTGAAGCCAGCCTGCCAGTTGGTGATGGTGTACTGCGTGGTGACGCCCGGCATGTCGAGGTTCGGAATCTGGAAGCCGCCGACCAGGATCTGCAGGCGCTTGCAGAACACGCCCACGATTGCCAGGGCCGAGGCGGCCACGACGCCGGCATCGGTGCGCAGCTTAGGAACCACCAGAATGGCCACCGAGACCGCCATGAGGATGATTTGCGTCCAGAACGCGGGCGCCAGCGCGCCGGAGGTGAGCATGGTCACGACCTCAGCGCCCTCGCCGCCGAAGTATCCGCTGGTCAGCAGGTCGCAGGCATAGAAATACAGGTCGACGAGCACGAACACGGCGAGCATCTTGGCGAGGTTGGTGACATGCTTCTGCTCGAGCGACAGGTAGCCGGCGCGGCGCAGCGCCAGGCACACGATGAGCACGAGGCCCGTGCCGCAGTCCAGAGCCGAGGCTACGAACCACGGGCCCATGAGCGCGGTGTGCCAGAACTCGTGCGCAGGCGCCAGGCTGAAGATCCAAGCCGTGACGTTGTGCACCAGGATGGCCACGATGAGCGCCACCACCGAGATGGCGCGAATGGCAGTGTGGGACAGCTTGCCCGCCTCGTGGCGCAGGTACGCCCACAGGTAGACAACCGACAAGATGAGGTAGGTACCCAGCACCAGAATGTCCCACATCAGGGGGCTGGAGAAGTTCGAGTACACGAACAGCTCCCACAGGCGGGCCGGGCCGCCGAGGTCGAC
>CAKUEV010000276.1 GCA_934646845.1 uncultured Slackia sp. | reverse complement strand
GGATGAGCCCCAGCCAATACAGGAAATCGCTAGGCCTGGCCGCCTAGCGTCTCCAGTAAATGGGGCGCACCCCCTTGCCTGCTAAAAGGGATGGTTCACGCTATATTTATGGGGACGATTTCTTTAATTCAAGCGATAGGGAAGCGCTTGATGGGGACGCTTAATCAGCCAAGGGGTGACGGCGATGATTTCGCTTGACCAAAACTCGCGAGACCCGCTTTACTTGCAAATTTACGATTCCATTCGGCGCGACATCACCGAGAACGCGCTTAAGCCGGGCGAGAAGCTCATGCCCATTCGCAAGCTCGCCGAAAGCCTGGATGTATCGCGCAACACCGTGGAAAACGCCTACGCGCAGCTTCTGGCTGAAGGGTATGTCACAAGCCGCAGCGGATCGGGCTACGTGGTGTGCAACGTGGATTTTTCGCCTCTTTCGGAAGCGAGCATCGAAAAGGACCGCGCCGCCGCAGCTCGAGAGGCCAAACGCGTCGCTTCACCCGCAGCCGTCGGGCGAGTGAGCCCGTCGCTCAGCGATCAAGGGCTCGGTGGCAGAAACGCCACCGAACATGTAACCACGCACAGCACGAAGTTCGCAAGCTCATCGCCTTCCGAAGGTCGCACTCCGCACGCGCCCGCCATCGAGTTCGACTTCACCTACGGCGATCGCCCACGCGGAAGCTTCCCTGAAGTCACGTGGCGCAAGCTCACAAGCGATGCGCTGTTTTCGGTTGATAGCAAGGCGAACGCATACGGCGATGGACTGGGCGAAATTGGGCTGCGCGCCGAAATCGCGCGACGCATCCATTCAACGCGCGGCGTGAATTGCGAGCCCGAACAGGTCGTTTTGCAAGCGGGCACGCAGGCAGCTCTCGGCAATCTGCTCGATTTGTTCGACCCCATGCGCGACGGCGTCGCCATCGAAAACCCGGGATACGACGGGGCTATGGCGGTGTTTCGCAATCGAGGATTCCGCATTACGCCGCTGCCCGTTTGCCCCGACATAACCGAAGCCCAGCAGGATGCCTTCGCCTCAAGCCTTTATGCAAGCGGCGCGAAGCTCACCTTCTGCACGCCATCGAATCAATTTCCGCTCGGCATGACCATGCCGCTTTCAATGCGCGTGCGCCTCATCAAATGGGCCGCCGAGCGCGATGGATATATTTTGGAAGACGACTACTGCCGCGAATTCCGATATACCGAGCGACCCATACCAAGTCTGCAATCGCTCGACACACGAAATCGTGTGATATATATGGGCACATTCTCAAAGGTGCTCTCACCAGCGCTGCGCATGAGCTACCTCGTGCTGCCACCGCAACTGCTCGATCGCTGGCGCGAGAAATTCGCTCGTCACTATTGCCCCGTCCCCTGGCTTTCCCAAAAGGTACTTTACCTATTCATGAGCGAAGGATATTGGGATAGGTACACCCGCGCGACCATGACGGCATACCACAAACGCCGCAACCTGCTTATGGAATGCCTGCAGCATGAAATGGGCGGCAAAATTGAAATTTTCGGCGGCACGGCCGGCTTGCATTTGCTCGTGGCGGCCCGCGATGGTCGCTGTGAGTGCGAGCTGCTCGCCGCCGCGGAAGCGGCGGGCGTGCGCGTGTACCCCACCAGCGGCTATTGGATGCCGCGGCACCAAACCGATCCGTGCGGAAGATGCGTGCTTGTGGGCTTTTCGAGCATCAAACCCGAACTGATTCCGGAAGGCGTGCATCGCCTCGCGCAGGCGTGGTTCCCTGAGAAATAACGCTGCCAACGCCAACGGCAGCCAAGGCAGATGTCCTTCGTGCATTTTTATGCAAAGACCGAACCCATACCCGCATCAAATGCGAAAAAGGCCGCGAAATGATTCGCGGCCTTTCAAGGAAGGGCGGGTTTTGCTTTTCTTGCTCCGCGCTATGCCAGCAGGGCCCGCGCTTCGTCAACGGCTTTTTCTGACTTGTCGAGCGTCTCATCGGAGAGCTTCGAGTTGTGCGCGCCGTCACCGTTTTCGACCATCACGAAGTCCCAGTAGAACTGCGCATTGCGATGCAGTTTCTGGCATTGCGCGAGCTTGTCGCCCACAAGCGTGCCAGCCGCAACCTGATCGGTCATGGTATTGGCGAGCTGCTCGATTTTCTTCGAAATCGCCTGCACGCGCTCTTCCTGATGAGCCTGAATCTCAGCGACTTCAGCCTTCAAGTCGCTATGACACGTCGAGCAGTCATTAGCCAGCAAGTCTTCGTTTTCGAGCGGGCTCGTCCACTTGTGGCTCACATACACCGTGCCATCTTCCGCGGTTGCCTTACCCATATGGCAATCGGCGCAGGTATAGCCAAGGTTGGTCATATACGAACCGCCACCGCCGTAGTTCGTCTCAAACTCGGGGTGCTGCACCTTAATCATAGGCGTGTCGGTGCCAGGATATTTCCAATCGGCGAAGCCCATGCTGTCGTAGTACGCGAGAATCGCATCGGGCGTCATTTGCTCGCGACCCGAGTAAGGATTCGCGGGCACCTTGGTTTGGCCATTGAAGTAGTACTCATTGTGGCACTGCCCGCATACCTGGGCGTCCTTCGGAATGCTGTCGGCGTCAGCCCCGAGCGAATCGAAGAAGAACTTGCTCGCAACGGTGTTGGATTTCGGATCGTTCTCATGGCAGTTGTAGCAGCTGACCGGCTCGTCGAACTGGCCGATCATGTCGTTGAACTTCTCGGCGTACACGCCGTCGCCTTCAGAATTCACCAAAGC
>CAKUEV010000275.1 GCA_934646845.1 uncultured Slackia sp. | reverse complement strand
CTCTATCAACCTGCGCGGCCATCGGCTTCGTCGTGGTCGACCTCGCGCGGCTCGTTCGCATTGCGCTTGCCCACGCACGCTTGTCCTAATTGCTACGATTCGGGGGCGTACTTCCAAATCGAGAAGTGCTGCGGATGGGCATATACGGTAATCGCTCTGCCCGTCGCCGTGCGGTATTCCTGAAATTCGCCCTGGCGAACGAGGCTCCACCCGGTGCGCCCTATATAGGAATACGTTTCGCCGTTGTCGGACATATGGATGAGCGTAAGCGGGCGGCGCGTCTCGTCTTCGATTTTCATGATGAACTGCATAAGCACGTTGGTATCGAAGGGGTTGAAAAGGTATAGGTGCGTGTAGGGGGCAAGTGGGGTTTCGAGTGCGCTTCCGCAGAGTACGTCGACGTTGGCGAAACGCCGCGACCAGTTGCACGCGTATTCGGCGATATCGGGGTCGAGCTCGATGCCCGTGGCGTGGCCGGAAAGCTTCGATTGGATGAAAAACGACAGCACGCGACCCGTGCCGCATCCTACGTCAAGAAGGTGAGATTCTTCAGAAAAATCCAGTTCAGAAAAAAGGTTTTCCAAAATGAAGTACGGCGTGGGCGTGGGGTCGTGGGCGCCCTGCTTCGCGAAGCGTGTCGTACCGGGTTCAGCCAGCGAGCAACCGCACAGCGCGCAATCGCGACACTCATCGGCGGCGAAGAGTTGGTCTTTATTGGAAACGTTCAGAGGCGCTGACATGCGCCGTGCGTGGTTTGCGTTCATGCCTGCTCGATTCTATTCGTCCAGTTCGATGCGCAAACCGCTTTTGGTTGCCTTGATGACGTCTTCGCCGAGCTCTTCCTGCAGAATCTTGAAGGCGCGCTCGCCGGTGCAGTGGCCCGTGTAAGCGAGTTCAATGCCTTCGTTTTTCATGCGGCCAGCAAGGGCGCGCGCTCGCCTGGTGCGGGTTGCTGCACTTCGCTGTTGATCGGTACCGTCGTCTTTAGGCGCGCTCCCTGCCTGCGTGCGGGATGACGACTTCCGCCATAGTGTAGCCGCTTTCTCACGAAAAGCGAAATGAGTCACGGCTACCAAAGGCCCAGCATGTGCTGGGCGCCAAGGCTCACCGACGCGATGGCAATCCAACAGGCGGCACCGAGCACGATGGGTTTCGCGCCCGATTTCACCAACCCAACGACGTCGGTGTTCAGGCCGATGGCGGCCATGGCCATAACGATGAAGAATTTGCTTGCGAGCTTAAGGGGCTGGAAAACAGCCATGTCAATGCCAGTTGCGCTCGCCACGGTTGCGACGATCGACGCGCACAGGAACAGCACGATGAACGTCGGCAGCGCGCGCTTCAGGCTAAAGCCATTTTGGGTTGGCTGCCCGTTTTCACCTGCGGTTTTCTTTTCGCGCGCAGCAACCCAGAGCGCAAGTACGAACGTGATGGGGATAATCGCCAAGGTTCGCGTGAGCTTCACGATGGTTGCGTAATCGAGCGCGTTTGCGCCTTCGTGCATGCCGTCCCAAACGGCCGCCGCGGCGGTGACCGATGAAGTGTCGTTCACGGCGGTGCCTGCGAATAGGCCGAATCCGTCGTTGGTCATGCCGATTGCGTCGCCGAGCGTCGGAAAAATGAGCGCGGCCAAAACGTTTAATAGAAACACGACCGAGATGGCATGGGCGACCTCTTGGTCGTTGGCTTTGATGACGGGGGCGGTGGCCGCAATCGCCGAGCCACCGCAGATGGACGACCCCACGCCGATAAGCGTTGCGGTACGACTCGGCACATGCAACGCGTGGCACAGGATGAATGCCGTGAGCAGCGATGCCGTGATGGTCGATACGATAACGGGCAGCGAGGATGCGCCGACTTGGGCGATTTGGGTGAGCGGCAACCCGAACCCGAGCAAAACGACGGCGGTCTGCAAGATTTTCTTCGACGTGAATTTGATTCCTGTCGCCGATGAGCCTTTGTCTTTCCAGAATATGCCGATGATCATGCCGGCGAGAATGGCGAACACTGCGCCGCCGACGATAGGAACGGCGGTTCCCAAAAACCAGCAGACAACGGCGAGCGCGGCGCTAACTGCGATGCCGGGCGTGAGGGTGCGAATGGTGCTCATGAAGTTCTTTCTAGATTGGAGGACGGTCGGCGAAGTTCGACCGTGATGGGGGACTAACTATACGCCAATTCGCGTTTGCGCGCCGCGCAGGGCGCTTTTGCTGCAGGTGCATGTCGCGTTTTTGCATGCCTTCTTCATGTTCTGGACGAATCGGGCACTGCTCTTTGCCGGCGGCGGGCGCTTCAGCTACGGTGTGGACTCTTTCAGGTTGACGGTTCTTTTGTTTCCTGCAGCGCGAATGAACGAAGAAGGTAAAAAGGAAGGAGCCCCTCGGGGCTCCTTCCTGCTTGAGCTGCTTCTGCCATGCACGCTTCGATTTCGCGCGGCTGTATTTTGCATCGCCATGTGCTCCGTGGCCGCAAATGTAGCCGTTGTAGTGCGGCTTCTTGGCCAAAGTCGCCTCGTCAGCAGACATACGCCAAATGGCGCCCGACTTCGGCGCATGCTTTTTACGTTTCGCAGACAACACTCCCACCTCCTCTCGCCAACGGATTGCGTGTCTATGAGCCCGATAATAGCAGTTTTGCTGAGCATGCGCGCAACGAAGCGAGGTGTTGAGCAATACAAGGTGCTAAATGAGGTAACGCGCTGAATGAGGTAGGCCATTAAACGAGGCAAGGTGCTAAATGATGTGAAGCGC
>CAKUEV010000274.1 GCA_934646845.1 uncultured Slackia sp. | reverse complement strand
GCTTCGTGTGGGGCCCCATCATGATCTTGCTGCTGCTGGGCACGCACATCTTCATGACGATTCGCACCGGCTTCATCCAGCGCAAGCTCGGCACCGGCATCAAGCTTTCGGTCACCAAGGACGACCCGTCAGACGCCGACGGCGACATCACGCAGTTCGGCGCGCTCACCACGGCGCTCGCCGCCACCATCGGCACGGGCAACATCGTCGGCGTGGGCACGGGCCTGCTGTTCGGCGGCCCGGGCGCCATCTTCTGGATGTGGATCACGGGCATTTTGGGCATCGCCACCAAGTACTCCGAGGTCTTCATCGGCGTGAAGTACCGCGTGAAAGACCACTCTGGCAAGATGCTCGGCGGCGCGATGTACGCGCTCGAGCGCGGCTTCAAGAACAAGAAGCTCGGCCGCGTGCTTGCTGTGCTGTTTGCCCTGTTCGCGTCGCTGGCCGCGTTCGGCATCGGCGCCTCGACCCAGTCGAACTCGCTCGCCGATGCGCTGTACAACACGTCGCTCATCGACGGCGCGGCCATTCCGCAGTGGTTCGTCGGCATCGTGGTCGTGGCGCTTGTGGCTATCGTCATTCTGGGCGGCATCAAGTCGATTTCCCGCGTGTGCGAGAAGCTCGTTCCCATCATGGCCATCTTCTACGTGGTGTGCTGCATCGTCATTATTGGCCTGAACGGCCAGTACCTTGGTGAGGCTATTCGCCAGATCATCGTGGGCGCTTTCACTCCGGCAGGCGCCGCTGGCGGCGCGGTTGGCTCCACGGTCACCCTGGCTTTGCAGTTCGGCTTCAAGCGCGGCATCTTCTCCAACGAATCGGGCATGGGCTCCGCTCCGCTCGTCGCGTCTTCCGCCACGACGAAGAACCCCGCTCGCCAGGCGCTCGTTTCCATGACCGGCACGTTCTGGGATACCGTCGTCGTCTGCTTGCTCACGGGCCTCATGCTCATGACCACGCTGCTCGCCAACCCCGAGCTTTCCACCGCCATCGCGAATGGCACCATCTCTTCGGGCGCTGGCCTCGCCACCGCGGCCTTCGAGAAGATTCCCGTATTCGGCCCGTTGGTGCTGCTCGTTGGCCTGCTGACCTTCACTTACTCCACCATTCTTGGTTGGAGCCAGTACGGCAACCGCGCCATCAGCTACCTGCTTGGCAAGAAGGCCGTGCTCCCGTACTACATCGTGTTTCTGCTGTTCGTCTTCTGGGGCTGCATGATGGTCGGCGACGCAACCGGCAGCGCCGCGGTTTCGAATCTGAGCTCGGTGGTATGGAACTTCGCCGACGTGATGAACGCCCTTATGGCGATCCCGAACTGCATCGCGGTGCTCGGCCTTTCCGCCATCATCGCCCGCGAGACCAAGCACTACGTCTACGACGGAAATATCGAGGAAGTCGACGATACCGAGATTCCTCAATACGACGAGAAATAGCTTCGATTTGACGCATGGCCCCACCGTTGTTCGGCGGGGCCATGGCGTTTTTTAGCGCTTCGCGAGGCAAAGCGTAATAGCGAGCGCGATGAGCGCCGCGGTTTCGAGCGCCACGGTGTAGGAGATGATGGCGCTTTGGCCGTATGCGTAGAGCATGCCCGTGGCGCTTGCGCCCAAAAGCGCGCCAATTCCGATGAATACCGAAAACAGGCCATACGACGTGGCGCGCTTGCAGCCGGGCACCATGTCGGCCACCGCAGCGCGCATGGTGGATTCCTGAATGCCGAGGCTTGCGCCCCACAG
This sequence comes from uncultured Slackia sp., assembly GCA_934646845.1. Classification (GTDB taxonomy): domain Bacteria; phylum Actinomycetota; class Coriobacteriia; order Coriobacteriales; family Eggerthellaceae; genus Slackia. Next base: position 1,033 of record CAKUEV010000274.1, on the reverse strand, counting down.
CATGACACCGAACACGACGAATGCGGCATTGTCGGTGTAGACGAAAAACGGGATGAGCGCCGACGCCACGGGCAAGGCGAGCAGCGCCTTCGTGCCGATTTTGTCATAGAGCGTACCCGTGAGCAGGGCAAACACGCCGTCAATAGCCATGGCGATGGCATAGATCACGGGAATCGCCGGCGTGGCGATAAGGCCCGTTGCCGCCATGTGGTACGACATCACGCCGAAGGTGCCCACGCCTGCGAGCACAATGGCGCAAAAGCCGGTGTAGACCCAGAAAAGCAGCGGGAGTTTCAGGGGTTGCGCTTGGTCGCCGGCTCGCTTCGCGGCCGGGTTCACGCCTTCGCCTTCGATGCGCTCTTCCGCCAAGGCTGCGTCATCTTCCTGCTCGAAAACCTCAGGATTGGGAACGCGGCGCTTCAAAAACAGCAACACGCCGATTGCGGCGAGGCCGGGCACGATCATCACGCCAAGGGCGGGGCCGAAGGCGTTGTGCGTCGCCTGCAAAATGGCGGCGGCAATAAGCGGGCCAGCGATGGCGCCGATTTGGTCGAGCGCCTCGTGCAGGGCGAACCCTTTTCCGCGGCCCACCTTCGCCGCCGCGTGCGAGAGCATGGCGTCGCGCGAAGGGGTGCGCAGCGATTTGCCGAAGCGCTCGAGCACAATAAGGAACGACACGCCGAAAACGCTGCCGACGAAACCCATGGCGGGCACTGCGAGGCCTGTTGCGGCGTATCCCAGAATGGCGAACGTCCAATAGCGCCCCGTGCGGTCGGCGACGGGCCCGCTCACCAGGCGCCCCGCGAGCGACGTCGCCTCGCCAATGCCCGACACGATGCCTACCACGGCGGCCGTGGCGCCCACGGAATACAGAAGCGGGCCCTGCACCGAAAGTGCCGCCTCGTACACGATGTCCATGAGCATGCTCACGATGCCGAATCCCATGATGAAGTGCATGGGGCCGAACTTCTTCGGTGCTTTGCTGCTTTGTTGGTGCGCCATGGAAAACCCTGCCTTTCCTCTCGACTCCTTC
>CAKUEV010000273.1 GCA_934646845.1 uncultured Slackia sp. | reverse complement strand
TCCTGGGCGCTGCGGAACTTCGAAATCGCCTTGCCAACGGTTTTCGCGATGGCGGGCAATTTGTCGGGACCGAAAATCAAAAAGCCGAACAGGAGAATGAGGAAGAGCTCAGTTCCACCGATACCAAACACGGGACGACCTTTCCATTCGTGCATACAACCGTGCCATATTACCACACGCACGCGCAGGGCTAGCGCGCAAGGGGGTGCGAAACGCCCTCCATATCGAACCCATCCCGCGTGCATATTTGGTTCACGGCTTGCACATATCGGCACGTGGGCATAAAGAAAGCCCCATCCTCTCATGAGAATGGGGCCGATTCGTTCGCGCCAAAAGTCAGCAAGCGGCATTCCGGCGCGTGCGGTTCGCCAGAACGGCGAACCCTACACCGCTCCCTCCCCGCTTTCGCCAGTGCGAATGCGAACTACCTGCTCAACAGGCGAAACGAAAATCTTACCGTCGCCCACCTCGCCGGTACGAGCGGTTTCGCAAATAAGTTCGACGGTGGAGTCGACCTTGTCGTCTTCGACGACCACGGTGAGCATGATCTTCGGCAGCATGTTCACGATAACCTCGCTGCCTCGGTAATACTCTTTCCAACCGTGCTGATTGCCGCAGCCCTGCACCTGGGAAATTGTCATGCCCTTGATGCCAGCTTCAAGAAACGCATCCTTGAGCGCCTCAAGCTTCGCTGGACGAACGATGGCTTCAATCTTTTTCATCGATGGCTCCTTTCGAGATTCCGAGCTACCAGTTAGTCCAGGCCATTGAACGCGGGGTATGCGCTTTCGCCGTGCTCGCGAGCGTCAAGGCCTTCAGCCTCTTCCTCGGCGGACACGCGCAGGCTGCCCTTGAACAGAACCTTCACCACAAGGCCGATGATGACCGACATCACGGCAACGAAGGCGATGGTGATAAGGATGCCCTCGATCTGAGCGATGAGCAACGTGGGGTCGCCCGTGTACAGCAGACCGCCGAAGTCGGTCCAGGAAAGGTCGGGCACGCAGAAGATGCCGGTGAGCACGCCGCCCACCATGCCGCCGATGCCGTGGCAGCCGAATGCGTCAAGCGCATCGTCGTAGCCAAGCTTGGGCTTGAGGAACGCCATGGCCGAGTAGCAAATGGGAGAAACGATGAGGCCCATGACGATTGCGGCCCACACGTCGACGAAGCCAGCAGCCGGGGTAATAACGACCAGGCCGGCAACGATGCCCGTGCATGCGCCAACGAGGGTCGCCTTGCCGGAACGCAAGCGCTCAACGAGCATCCAGGAAACCATAGCGGCAGCAGGAGCGACCATGGTATTGAGGAACGCGAGCGCGGCCACGCCGTCGGCAGCAAAGGCAGAAGCGCCGTTGAAGCCGAACCAACCGAGCCACAGAAGCGAAGCGCCCAGAGCAACAAAGGGGATGTTGTGCGGGCGGTAGCTCATCATGCCGTAGCCGCGACGCTTGCCGAGCAGCACGCACAGGATGAGGCCGGTAAGGCCGGAAGAGATATGCACGACGTCGCCACCTGCGAAGTCGAGCGCGCCAATGGTGTCGCCGATGAGCGAACCGTCGCCGCCCCACACCATATGGGCCAGGGGCGCGTACACAAGCAGCAGCCAAACGGAGATGAACGCGAGCACTGCGCCGAACTTCATGCGGCCCGCCAGCGAGCCCGTGATGATAGCGATGGTGATAATGGCGAACGCGGCCTGGAAGGCAACGTCAACGAGCACCGGATAGGTGTCGTGGGAAAGCGCCAAGTCGCTGCCGCCCAGCATGTTATCGAGCAGCCCGACACAGAAAATCTGGTCGAAGCCACCGAAGAACGGGCAGCTGCCGTCGCCGCCATAGGCAAACGACCAGCCGGCCACGATCCACAACACGCCGACGAAACCAATTACGGCGATCGACATGAACATGGTGTTCAGCACGTTTTTGCGACGAGAAAGGCCGCCATAGAAAAATGCGAGCGCCGGCGTCATCAAGAACACCAGCATTGCGCCCAGAATCATGAATCCGGTGGTACCTGGATCAAACATGATTGCTCCCTTCTTCCGGCGGGCGCATTGATTGCCGTTTGTGGAGCGGCCGTTCCCCGTGGTTTTCCGAAATAAGGCTCGCGAAACCGAATATTCGAAAATGGCCTCTCCACACCCGGCGTTTTGTGCGCCCATGGATATGACGCACTTCATTATGGGGAGCTTCGGCGCGCGCAAAGAGCGCGCAAAGGTGAGTTAACGGCTGAAAAACCAAGCCGTAACAAAGGCGAAACTGGCGTTACGAACAGGAAATATTCAAGTAATGAAAACGAAATAAACGCGCGCGTCTCCCGAATTCGGACGCGGAAAGCGCAAGCATGGGACCGCCCTGCCGCAAGCCAGGCTCACACGCGCGAGATGAGCAGCTGGTTCACCGAAACGCCCTGCTCCGCCGCCTCCATTACCACACGCCGATGCTGCTCGGGGGTCATGCGCAGAGCGTATTTTCCCGAATAGGTGCGGCATCCCAAAGGAACAGGCGGCTGTTCTCCGCTTTCGCGCATATCGGCAAGGACATCGGCGACAAGCTCGCTCAAGCCGTTGAGCGCCTCTTTCTGAGAATCGGCAACATTCGACAAGCTCGGGAATTCCGAAACGGACGCCACGAATGCACCGTCTTCGCCCGACCAAAAAACGCGATACGTATACATGTCAGCGGTTGCCTTCATCGCTCAACACCTCCATAAGGTCGATTGCTCGAAGCAGTTGCGAAACCTGGTATGGCGCGACGAACCCTTTACG
>CAKUEV010000272.1 GCA_934646845.1 uncultured Slackia sp. | reverse complement strand
ATGTATTCACCCAAAAAGCTGCCCGCATCGCCGCCGATCACAATGGCCGGCGCCTTGTCGCCGTATTGCTTCATGTGAATGCCAACACGCCAACCGCATCCGTCGCGCACCAAAATACGGCCGCCACGCATGCCGTAGCCCGCTGCATCGCCCACGCGTCCATGAATCACGATATCACCGTCGTTCATGGTGTTGGCGACCTGGTCTTGTGCATTGCCGAAGACCTCGATTTCGCCGCCGTCCATGTAGCAGGCCATGTCGTTGCCGGGCACACCGTGAATCTCGAGCCGCTTGCCCGCGGGCATGCCGCACCCGAGGTAACGTTGGGCGAACGTTTCGCGCAGCTCCACCACGTCGGCGTCTTCAAGTGCCGCGCGCACCGCCGCATTGCCTTCAGTGAAATGCACAGTGCCGAGCGTGACCACCGTTTTTTCGTCGAGCTTTTCGACAATAGGTTCAGTCGTGGGAAGGTTTCCGAATTCTGCCATGTTATTCCTCGCCTTCTGCTTTGGGCCAGCCGAGCGCGTTGAGCGTCGAGGGGTAGCCGCGATGCAGTCGCGCAGCCCCTTGCGGGAAATCGATGTTGAGAGGAACGCGATCAAACGTATCGGCGGCAAGCGACGCCACGGGCACGCCGTGCTCGATCATGGCCGTGTACATGCCCGCATTATCGGGTCGATTCAGAAGCACGTAGCCCACAAGCTTGCCGTCGCGCATGACGAATTTCACATACTCGTCGCCTTCGACTTCTACGCGAACGTCAAAGTCGCCATCGGCTGGCGGATTGATGATTCCCGAGGTCAAAAGCGTCACGTCGAAGAAATCGACCGCATTCACCGCAAAGCTGCCCTCATCGGGAAGCGCACCGGGCACGCCCGCCATATGCATGGCGGCAATGCGGCCCTGGCGAACGGCGTTGGGCCACAGCGCCAGCGGACGCTCGCTGCCGTCGAGCGTATCGGTCACCTGGGTCACATCGCCCGCGGCATACACATCGGCAAGGCTCGTTTGCAAATCGGGCCCGCATACAAGACCGCGACCCTGCTCGGCGCCCGCCTCAACGGCAAGCTTGCTCGCCGGACGCACACCAACCGCGACGATAACCATGTCGCACGCCTCGTCGGTGCCGTCGGTCAAGCGCACATGCGTCACACGCTCGCCTTCGCCGAGCATCTCGTCGACCGACATGCCACGATGGCAGTAAATGCCATATGGCTCCACCAGGCGCTCAACAACTGCGGCGCCATCGGCATCGAGCACGGCTGGCAAAATGCGCGGGCTGCGATCGAACACGTCGATGCGGTCGGCATGGTGGCTCAGCGCCTCGGCCGCCTTCATGCCAATAAGACCGCCACCAATCACCACAACGCGGCTTTCGCGCCCTTCCGCATGGGCTCGGCTGGTTGCCTCGCGTACGTCGTCCCAGGCCGCCAGCGCATCATCGAGCGTGATGAAGGTATGCACATTCGTGCGGCCTTCCATGCCGGCGATGGGCGGCACGAAAGGAACAGAGCCCGTAGCGAGCAGGCATTTCCCGTAGGAGATCTCTTCCCCACCCGCAAGCGTCACTTCATGGGCGGAGGCATCGAGCGCCACGGCTTCAAATTCAGCGCCGAACAGCGTTTCGATACCGCGCTTCTCGTAGAAATCGGCCGGCTTGTAGTCAAGGTGCTCGCGATCGGTTTTGCCCTCGAGCAAATACGAAATGAGCGGTCGGCCATAGCAATGGTAGGGCTCATGGGAAATCATGATGATGCTTTTGCCCGGCGCGGCCACAGAAAGGAATTCCGCCGCGGTAACGCCTGCCGCAGAATTGCCGATGATCAGGAAATCACACGTATGGTGCGCCATGCTACATCGCCTCGCTTTCCACGTAAATGAGCGCGCGGTTCGGGCAAGCGGCAACGCAGCTCGGCTCGCCCGGAGTTCCCGCGCCGTCGCCGCACAAATCGCACTTCAGGGCAATGGGCTTCACGCCCGACGGAGCCGGAACCACTGTAATGGCGCCAAACGGACACATGCTCACGCACGTGCGACAGCCAACGCAACGCACCGGGTCGCTCGTGACCACGCCGGTTATCGGGTCGCGCTGCATGGCGCCTGAAATGCAGCTCTCTACGCACTTCGGCTTGGCGCAGTGGCGGCAGTTCGCGGCAAAGCTCACAATATTGTCGTCTTCAACGCGCACGCGATTGTAGATTTCATCGCCCGCAAGCGTAAACGCCTTCACGATATTGCCCGGCCATGGCGAATGCTGCGCCTTGCACGCCACTTCGCAACGGCGGCAATTCACGCACCATTCGGGAATCGCGTAAATCCTCTTCATCCCCATCACTGCTCCCCTGCGTATTTCACGCCCAGAATCTCGAGTTCTTTCTCGTTCAGACCCACGCCGCGCAGCATAAGGCGGTTGCCGCGCAGGCTGTCGATGGCGTTGATGCCCATGCCGCCCATGAGTTCCTGAACCTCGTGGTTCCACGCACGAACCAAATTCACGACGCGCTCGGCGCCAATTTCAGGGTTGAGGCGCTTCGTGAGATCGACACGCTGCGTCGCGATGCCCCAATTGCATTTGCCGCCCGCGCACGCCTGACACTGATGGCACCCAAGCGCGATAAGCGCAGAGCTCGCGCAATACACGGCGTCGGCACCCAAGGCGACGGCGCGCACGATATCGGCCGAGTTGCGAATGGAACCCGCCGCAACCAAGCTCACGCGAGAGCGAATGCCCTCGTCGCGAAGACGCTGGTCAACGCTCGCAAGCGCGAGCTCGATGGGAA
>CAKUEV010000271.1 GCA_934646845.1 uncultured Slackia sp. | reverse complement strand
GCTCAACGATGCGCTGCGCGAGGGCAAGCCCATTCTGTTCGAGGGCGCGCAGGGCACGCTGCTCGACATCGACCACGGCACCTATCCGTTCGTCACGAGCTCTTCGTGCTGTGCGGGCGGCGCCGCTACCGGTTCGGGCGTTGGCCCCACGGCTATCGACCGCGTGCTCGGCATTCAGAAGGCCTACGTTACGCGCGTCGGCGCTGGCCCGTTCCCCACGGAGCTTGTGTATCCTGAAAACGGCGGTGAAGGCCAAGACGCCATCGATGGCGATCTGCTGTGCGCCGAAGGCCACGAATATGGCGTGACCACGGGTCGCAAGCGTCGCTGCGGTTGGTTCGATGCGGTTATCGCGCGTTATGCGGCCGAGGTCAATGGCCTTACCGACATCGCCCTTACCAAGCTCGACGTGCTTTCCGCCTTCGACGAGCTCAAGATTTGCGTTGCTTACGAGTGCGAAGGCAAGACCTACGATTACTTCCCCATGCAGCAAAGCGTGCTGTTCCATGCCAAGCCGGTGTACAAGACTATGCCTGGCTGGAAGGGCGAAGACATCACGAAGGCCAAGAGCTTCGAGGACCTGCCGGCAAACGCGCAGGCCTACATCGAAGAAATCGAGCGCCTTTCGGGCGTGAAGGCCACCATTATTTCGGTTGGCCCCGATCGCGACCAGACCTTTACCAGGGGCTGGTAGCAGCATTGCGCCGGCTTGATTGCCGGCGCTTTCATTCGATGCTGTGGGCTTTCGATAAGCTGCCCCACGCCTGCTCGGACGTGGATGCCAAGGGCCGGGTGCGCCACGTCGACGCGTTTGACGCGCGTCTTATGACGTGGGCCTTTTCCGTGGTTCTTCGGCTTATCGGATTGCTCTTGCTGATATGTCTCGGTTCGCGCGAACCGTGCTTTCGATACGTGCCCGGGCGCCGCATAACGGCGCTCGGGTTTATGCATATCTAGGAAAGGAACTTTCTTGAACGTTTTGGTGCTTGGTTCGGGCGGCCGCGAGCACGCCCTGGCATGGGCCATTGCGAAATCGCCTCGCCTCGATTCGCTGTTCGTTGCTCCCGGCAATGGCGGTACGGCGACTATTGCGAAAAACGTCCCGCTTGACATGAACGACGCCGATGCCGTTATCGGCTTTGCGCGCGACGAGAACATCGACCTCGTGGTTATTGGCCCCGAGGCCCCGCTTGTCGCCGGCGTCGCCGACGCCATTCGTGCGGCAGGCATTGCCGTGTTTGGCCCGGGCGCGCAGGGCGCACGCCTCGAGGGCTCGAAAAGCTTCTCGAAAGAATTCATGCTGGCCCATGGCCTTCCCACTGCGCGCTACAAAAAGTGCACCTCGCAGGAAGAGGCCATGGACTACCTGCATGAAGTGGGCGCGCCCATCGTCGTGAAGGCCGATGGCCTTGCCGCTGGCAAGGGCGTTGTGGTTGCCGATGATATGGAAGAAGCCGAAGAGGCCGTGCGCGATTGCTTCGCGGGCGATTTCGGCGAAGCTGGTAGCGTGGTGGTTATCGAGGAAATGCTCGAAGGCCCCGAGTGCAGCATGCTCGCGTTCCTCTCCGAGGGCAAAGCGCTTGCCATGCCCTGTGCGCAAGACCACAAGCGTGCCTTCGATGGCGACTTGGGCCCGAACACGGGCGGCATGGGCGTGTATTCGCCGGTGCCGTGCGTGACCCCCGAGCTTGAGGCCGCGATGCAGGAAATCATGCAGAATGCCGCCGCTGCCACGGCAAAGGAATTCGACGACGCCTATACGGGCGTGCTTTACGGTGGCTTCATGCTTACCGCTGAAGGCCCCAAGTTGCTTGAGTTCAATGCTCGTTTCGGCGATCCCGAAACCCAGGTCATCATGCCTCGTTTGGAGTCCGACGCGCTCGAAGCGTTCTATATGGTCGCGACGGGCAAGCTCGATGCGCTTGATCTGCGCTGGACCGACCAGGTTGCGGTGTGCGTCGTGCTTGCGAGCGAAGGCTATCCGGGCAGCTACGAAAAGGGCAAGGTCATCTTGGGCATTGAAGAGGCCGAAGAGCTCGATGGCGTTACGGTGTTCCATGCGGGCACCGCGTTCAATCAAGATGACGAGCTTGTGACCAACGGCGGCCGCGTGCTCAACGTGGTTGCGCTCGCCGATACCTTCGAAGACGCTCGTGAGCTGGCATACGAGGCGTGCGACAAAATCAATTTCGAGGGCAAGCAGTATCGCCACGACATTGCGCTTCGCGCGCTGGAGGCGTAATTCATGCTGAGCGAACGCATGCTTACGACCGCCGTGCGCACCTGCGCTACGCGGTTCATGAATATCAAACCGTGCACCGAGGCTCGTATCCCCGGGCCGAATGCCGGTCAGCGCTACATGCTGTACGCACACATTCCGTTCTGCGAACGCCTGTGCCCGTACTGCAGCTTCAACCGCTTCCCGTTTTCCGAGAAGCGCGCGGTGCCGTACTTCAAGAATCTGCGCGCCGAGCTCATGATGGTGAAGGAACTTGGCTACGACTTCGACTCGCTCTACATCGGCGGTGGCACGCCCACCATCATGATCGACGAGCTGTGCGATTTCATTGATTTGGCCAAGCGCGAGTTTTCGATCAAAGAAGTTTCGTGCGAAACCAACCCGAACCACCTTATTCCGTCGTACCTCGACAAGCTGCAGGGGCATGTCGATCGCTTGAGCGTGGGCGTTCAGAGCTTTGACAACGGCCTTCTTAAGCAGATGGACCGCTACGATAAATACGGCTCGGGCGAGAGCATTCTCGAATCCATCAAGGTTGCTAC
>CAKUEV010000270.1 GCA_934646845.1 uncultured Slackia sp. | reverse complement strand
GCCTGAAGGCGGTGCTGCCCGATGCCGAAAACCAGGCGAAGGTCATGAGCATTATTTACGACGACGTGAAGCGTGGCCGCCCCGCGAACATGCGCGCGTTCGACGAGGTGAGCGCCCATTTGCGCGAGCAAGGGTGCGACAGCGTGATTCTTGGCTGCACTGAACTTTCCGTGATTAACGCGCCCGCGAAATCGCACGGCATGGTCGTGGTCGACGCCATGGAAGTGCTCGCGATTCGCAGCGTTCAGGAATGCGGCGCCCCCGTGAAGTGGGACCATACCGCGCTCGACAACGTATACGGCGAATAAACGTCGGAGCGGTTCGGCAGCGTCTTCTTGGACTCTCTTATTTTTATGTTCCGAAAGGAATTATGTGGAAAAGAAAGCAATATGGCTTGATGGCAAACTCGTGTCTTTTGCCGAGGCGACATGCGCGATTTCGTGCGCTTCGCTTATGGGCGGCATGGTTGTGCTCGAGGACGCTCCTTTGTTCAAAAACGAGCGCGGCAGCTTCGTGTTTCGCGTGGACGACCATGTGAAACAGTTCGAGCGTTCGGCGAAAATCGCGCAGATCGAGCTGCCGTATACCTCGAACAAGCTTGCAAAAGCCGCCCTTAAGGTCGCGAAGGCAAGCGTGGCCGACGGATGCGGCGAAGGCATCGTGCGTTTCGTCGCGTATTTTGGCGGCGCAGCTTCGATCGACGACCTGCTTCCTTCGAATGGCCAGGCGAGCGTTGCCATATTTTGCATGCCGCTTTCGAGCGAGGGTGAATCGATTTACGCAGGAAGCGATGTTTGCGCCGACGCGCCCAGAAAATCGGCGGGCTCCAATTGCGCGGTCGATTCCGAAATGGCCACCGCGGGCATTTCTTCGTGGCGTGCGATTTCGAACAATGCGTTGCCGCCGCAAGCCGAGCTCGCCGCGTCTCGCGCGAATGCGGCGTTCGCTCTGCGTGAAGCCGGGCAGCGTGGTTTTGACGAGCCAATTCTGTTGAATGAAGTGGGCGATGTGTGCTCCGGAGCGCGCAAAGCCGTGTTCGCCGTGCGTGACGGCGTGCTCTCCACGCCGCCTCTTGCGTGCGGCGTGCGCGAGTCAGTCGAGCGCGACACCGTGATCAATTTCGCCATGGACCTCGATGTCCCTATCGTTGAAGAGCGCATGACGCGTGCCGACCTCTGCATTGCCGACGAGCTGTTCTTGTGCGATGTGGTGCGCGGCGTGATTCCGATTTCTTCGATTGACGGTTGCGCGATAGGCAAGCCTGGAAAAACGGGCCCAAAGCCTGGTCCCATAACGAAGGCAATCCAGGAACGCCATGCGAAGATGCTCGCGGGCAAGCTCGACGAATACGCGGCATGGCTCGTCAAGGTCGAGTAACCCAGGCCGAACGGTTTGGCTCAATCGGGTCGAACGGTTCGATTCAACCAAGCTGAACGGTTCGGTATCGACCGGGCTGGGTTGTTTGGTGTCGACCAATCTGAAAGGGCTGGTTCGACCGGGCTGAACGATTCGGCCCAATCAGGCTGAGCGGTTCGGTCGAACCAGGTTGGGCGGTTCGGTTCAAGTTACTTAGCCGGGCCGAAAGAGCTGGGCCGGGGGTCGGATTCGGTAGGCGGGTCGAGCGCGGAACTCGTGCAAAGGCGGGCCGAGCGGGCAGGTCGAGCAGACTGAGCGACCGAGCGTTAGGTAGTGTCGGGCCGGATACCTTGGTCCCCATCGGCGACCTACTTCAAACCGTAATAGGTGTCTGGCGCTTAAGTGGATGCCCGGTGCACGAATGGATGCCCGGAGTTCGGCGCATTGTCCGATGCGCGAACGGGTACTCAGTGTTCGAGAGGGTGTCCGATGCTCAAATGGATGTCCGACGCCCGAAATCCGGTGTCCCGTTCAGCGCGTCGAAACTTTGCGTTCCCCACCTGGCGCGATGAAAGCTGCCAAACGGAGGACTCCTTGGCGAACATGTCGTTTTTTGGTCCCGAAAAACGATTTTCTGGCACAAATTTGCGGTTGTGAACGATTCTGCGAGCTCCGTTGACTTTAGAAAAACGCATAACCCCAGGTCACAGAATTTTCAGGATGCGGAAAGCCCTTCCTGGGGTATCCACTATCGTTCACAACCGCAAATTTGTGCCAGAAAAAGGAAAATCGGGACAAAGCGAGCGCTCTCGGCGGCGAATGGGGATTGGGTGCGCTGGAGGGCGCATTGCTTTGGAAAAGCCTGCTGCGCTGAAAACGGGGCTATCATGTCCGATGATTGAATGAACGCACCGAATGCGGGGTGCCGAGCGTCACGCCGAGCGGCCCCCTGTCCGCCCGCATCGAGCAAAGGAGAGCGATTATGCCATTTGAAACCGCACCGACGTATGTTTTCGACCTGCATTGCGACACGCTCGACAGGCTCGCCCTGCATAAAACGTTCCCCGATGCTGGCTTCATGGAACAAGACGCCGCGATTCCCGATGCGCGCATGTCATCGCTCGCGAACAACGACTGCCACATCGCGCTCGACCGCATGGCGAAAGCCCAATATGCCTGGTGCCAGTGCTTCGCGGCGTTCATCCCCGATCATATGCCGGCCGATTGGGGCTGGCAGGTTTTCTGCGCCGTTCGCGATTTCTTCCAGTCTCAACTCACCGAGCATGCGGCGCTCATTGAGCAGGTGCGCGACGCTCGCGACATTCGCGATATCGTCGCGACCGGAAAATGCGCCGGCATGTTCACGGTCGAAGGTGGCTCCTTCATCGAGGGTTCGCTCGATTGCCTGCATGCAGCGGCCGACGC
>CAKUEV010000269.1 GCA_934646845.1 uncultured Slackia sp. | reverse complement strand
CCCGCGTACCAAGGGCGCCTTCATGGGCATCGCTACCATCGGCACCACGTTCTGCTCGGCCGCCATGAACCCGATTATTCTTGGCTTCGTCGGCGCTGGCCTGGGAGTTTCCGGATTCTTCTGGGCATGCGCCATCGTGCTGCTCGTGATGGCCGTCGTCGTGTTCTTCTTCGTGAAGAACAACCCTGAAGAGGCTGGTGCGTATCCCGACAACGATAAGTCGGTCAGCCGCGAAGAGCTCGAGGCTGAATTCAAGGAGGCCGAGGAATACAAAAAGCACAGCCCTTGGACGACCGCTAAGGTTCTCAAGACTCCCCAGACGTGGCTTATCGGCTTCGGCACTGGTCTTCCCATGATGGTGGGCGCTGGCGTGATCGCCATTCTGGTTCCCACGCTCATCGGCTTCGGCCAAGATCCCATGTTCGGCATTCTGCTTCTGAGCTCCATGTGGCCCATTGGCTTGCTTGGCCACTACCTGATTGGCGTCATCGACCACAAGATCGGCACGAAGAAAACCGCCCTCCTCGTTATCGCGATTCTTGGTTTGGGCGGCCTGATCACCTTCGTTGGCGGACATGCGGCTGTTGCATGCGCCATTTCGACAGGTATGTTCATGTTCGGCCTGTCTGGCTCGCTGAACGTGTGCACTTCTCTGACCGTTTCGATTTTCGGCCGCGCCGACTTCGAAATCGCGTACACGCCGATTCAGGTCATGTTCAACATCTTCAACTTCGCGGGCGTCTCGGTTATGTCGATGGTTGCCGCGGCGTTCGGCCCCACCTACGTCATGCTCGCGGTGTTCATTATCTGCGTGGTTGCGTTTGCCATCATGATGGCGCTGCCGTATCGCCAGATTGGTTCGAAGATTCACGGCGACGAAGAGGTTGCCAACGCTCAGTAGGGGCAATGCGCACTGACGCGCTTAGTCGCGAAAGCGCAGATGGAACGCTTGCTATGCAGGCTTCCTTATGAAAAGGCCGTCGCCGGGCTCTTTCGAGCAGGCGACGGCGCACTTCCCGCAAAGATTCATCTTGGCAGAGGGCTTTGCGGGCGAGGTTTTATTAAAACGTGCCAAGCGGCGGCGATGCGCGCGCGTTTGGCCGAATCGAGAAAGGAAACACAATGGACGCAGAATTCCAGGCAGAGGTCGTCGGCATCCTCAAGGACAAGGCCGTAGAGATTTTCGGAGCCGACCCGGCGACGCTTTCCGCCGACACCCGCTTTATCGAGGATCTGCATTGCAAGTCGGTCAACATCGTGCAGTTCGCTTCCGCGCTTGAAGACGAGTACGAGGTCGAGGTTCCCTTCATGGAACTCAACAAGAAGAGGACCTTCGGCGAGGCCGCTGCTCTGGTCGACGAGAAGCTTTCCATGTAACGCGCTGCCATTCCGAGACTCCTCGGAATGGAGCCGAGGGTGCGGCGACGCTGACAGGTGGGGTGCATGGTGATTTCCACGCCGCATCCCCGGCTCCATTCCATAGGAATTGTTTCTGAGCTGGTTTTAAAGGAGAGGATTCGATATGGCGACTTTGATTGAAAAGCTCATCGAGGACGCGAAGGGCGCGCCCAAGCGTGTGGCGATGCCCGAATGCGAGGCGGCCAACACGCTGCTCGCCGCTCGACAGGTGGCCGACGATGGCATTGGCACTCCCGTTCTGGTGAGCCCGCGCGAAGTCATCGAGGCGACCGCCGCCGAGGCCGGTGTTTCGCTCGACGGCATGGAGATTGTCGACAACACCGACGAGGCTGCCGCCGATGCGCTCGCCGAGCGCTATATGGCGACTGGCACGCCCCGCTTGATTTCCGCCAAGGGCGCCCGCCGCAAGATCAAGAACCCGATGTATTACGCCATGATGATGGAAGAGCTCGGCGACGTGGATTGCACGTTCTGTGGCCACACCAACACCACGGGCGATGTGCTCATGTGTGCGCAGACCATCATCGGCCTGCAGGAGGGCGTCGACGTTCCGAGCATTCTCGCGCTGGTCGAGACGCCGGGCTTCGAGGGCCCCGAGGGCAGCGTGATTTGCTTTACTGACTGCGGATTGAATCCTGAGCCTTCCGCCGAAGAGCTTGCTTCCATTGCGATTGCCGCCGCCGACGGCTCGGCTGCGATGATGGGCTGGCAGTCGCGCGTCGGCTTCCTGTCGTTCTCGACGACTGGATCGGGCGCGGGCGAGAGCGTCGACAAGGTGAACGCTGCTATCGAACTCGTGCATGAGCGTCGTCCCGACATTCTGGTCGATGGCGAATTCCAGCTCGACGCCGCCATTGACCCGAAGGTCGCTGCGAAGAAGGTCAAGCGCGAAAGTGACGTTGCAGGCAAGGCGAACGTGCTCGTGTTCCCCGATTTGAACTCCGCGAACATCGCCGTGAAGCTCGTTCAGCGCTTCGCACACGGTGCGGCGTATGGCCATAACCTCTCTGGCTTTAAGTGCCCCGTGGCCGATTCTTCTCGCGGCGCGACCGTGACCGAGATTGTCGGTGACATCGCGATGCTCGTGCTTTCTGCGCGCTAGGACGCATTCATGCAATCGAACTCCGACCAAATGAAAAGCGTCGTTCGCTACATGCGCTCGAGCCTTGCGCGCGCTTTGCGCGGAAGCGAAGTGCGGGGGCGCGAGATTGCGGCCGATGCGGCGGCGGGGCGCCATGCGCCGTGCTGGCTTCACGAAGCGAAATCGAAGGGGCCGCGTCCGGTAGTGTTCGAGATTCACGGCGGCGGGTTCGCGCTCGGCGACGCGCGCAAGGAAGACGCGTTGCGCGAGTGGATTCGCGATTCGTTCGATGTGCATGTGG
>CAKUEV010000268.1 GCA_934646845.1 uncultured Slackia sp. | reverse complement strand
ATTTCGCATCTTGAAAAAACGAAGGTCCGCATCTTAAACTATCCCACAATGGGAGAGTCGGATGGGCGCCTCCTTGCGATGGATGGGGATGCATGAAAGAAGAGCTGCTTTCGATTGGCGAATTCGCGAAACTACGCGGCGTTTCGGTGAAATCGCTTCGCTATTACGAGCGCGTCGGTGCGCTTAAGCCTGCATATGTGAATGCGGAATCGGGATATCGGTATTACTCCATCAATCAGATTTCCGATTTAGACATGGTGATTACCTTCATTGAGCTGGGCGTTCCGCTGAAAGAAATCGCTTCGACCGCAGATTTGGGTTACGGGCAAAGCGAGCTTATCGAGAAGGGGCGCGCGCTGGCGAGGGAGCGCATCGGACGCGCCGAGGCGCAACTTCTGCAGCTTGATCGGTATGCCGACGAGATCGCCGAGTCGCAACGATTCCAATCGAAGAAGCGCTATGAGCGCGAATTCGGCGAGCGTCTTGTGCTGTGCGCGCCGCTTGGCGGTGATTTCGATATGCGCCGCTACGCCCGGGTGACGAGCGCGATATACGAAGCCGCGCCGAGCATGCGGCTTGTCCCCCTGTATACGGAAGGGGTTGCGCGCGGGTTGGGCGATCCTTTCTTGGGCGTTTCGTTGGGGGAAGAAAAGGGGCTGGCCGCATACGTGCAGGTGGAGACGCTGCCGAGCTATCCCTTCGATGCCGAGGTCGCAGCGCGCGTTGCGCTGGAGAAGGGAATGACGCTCGTGCGTCTTCCTGCTGGCCGATATTCGTGCGATCGCGTGCGTTCGGCGGATTTTTCCGAATGCTTTCAGTTCGGATTGGACAAGATTGACGCCGCGAGTGGCCCCGTGCTGCTCGCAGACCAGTGGGAGCCCGCTTCAACGCCGCATACATTCGTGCTGGAAGCGCAGGCGTTCGTCGGTTGATTGCCGGCGCTTGGGGCATGGCTGCATAGTTGAGCGCGTAGCCGGGTGGCGAATCTCGTGTTCTAAAGAGGGCGAACGGTAAGGCAAAATAAGCGCCTGTTTAAGCGTTATCGCAGATGAAATGCTGAATCGTGTGGTCGAATAGTAAGCTATCGAGATAGCGAGATAGCAGCATAGCTAAATAGCATAAAGAAAAGAAAGCCGCCGATGGAAGGGCTTCATCGGCAGCAACTGCGTTAGAATCCAAGGCATTATTCGGAAAACGAAAGGGCGGGGCGTGCAGGGCGACCATCGAATCATATTGGGAATCGACCCCGGTTTAGCCAATACCGGTTGGGGCATTGTAGAGCAAAACGGCTCGCGGCTTCGGTGTCTGGCGTACGGGTGCGTTTCTACGCCCGCTTCCATGGAACTCTCGCAACGCCTACTGAAAATCGCACAGCAAATAGGGGCCGTGGTCGACCGCTTCAAGCCCACGTGCGTCGGCATCGAAACCGTGTGGTTCGGGCAAAACATCACGGCGGCGTTTTCCACGGGCCAGGCTCGTGGCGCAGCGCTCGTGGCGTGCGCGCAGGGCGGGCTCATGGTTGGCGAATTCACGCCGCGCCAAATCAAGCTTGCGGTAGTGGGCGAGGGCACCGCTGAAAAAGACCAGGTCCAGTACATGGTGAAGCAGATTTTGGGCTTGGATGACGTGCCACATCCCGACCATGCCGCCGACGCGTTGGCGGCAGCAATTTGCTACGTGACCCATGGGCCGCGTGCCCAGCGCACGTAAGGTGCGGCAGGTGCGGCGTTCGGTTGGCGCGTTGCCATGGGCGGCTGGACGATTGGCGGCGCTTTCGACAGACCAACGGTTTGTCACGTATGCGCCGTAGGCTGGGCCTGCTGTTTGGCACGGGTCGGAAATTTTACCGAACGCGGGCCTGCGGTGCGTGCGTGGTTTGTCGGTTTGCGTCCAGCGCGCAAAGGCTGCGGCGTATGCGGCAGAATTCGAGAAAGGGCTGTTCATGAGTGTGTTGTTTTTGGAATATCCGAAATGTTCCACCTGTAAGAAGGCAAAGAAGTGGCTCGACGATCATGGCGTGGACTACGTCGATCGCGACATCACGACCGAAAACCCCACGGCGGCCGAGCTCGCGGAATGGCACGAGCGTTCGGGGTTGCCGTTGCGCCGCCTCTTCAATACGTCTGGCATGAAATATCGAGAGCTTGGCATTAAGGCGAAGCTCGACGCCGGCATGACCGACGCCGAGTGCTTCGATTTGCTCGCGACCGACGGCATGCTTGTGAAGCGTCCGTTGCTCGTGGGCGACGATTCCGTGATTCCTGGTTTCAAGGAGCAGGCGTGGGCCGAGGCGCTGGGGCTGAACTTGTAAGCTCGAGCCTTTTCTTGACCTATGGTTGTTGGGCTTGGCGGTCGGTTTCCGCGTTCAGTTCGAGCTCGCTTTCGTGTTGAGCAAGAAGGTCGAAAAGGTTCACGTGCAATCCTTTGTAGTCGGGGCACGATTGTTCTAAAACTTTGGTGCAGCTTTCGGGTGTGAATTGTGCGATGTATTGAGTTTCGCGCAACAGCTGGTTGAGCCAGGCTTGAACGTAGTCGATTCCGCGAAGCGATTCGTTGACGGGCACGCTGAGCTGGTATTGAATGTCGCACGGAACTTCGTGCGCGGCGAAGTACGTATCGTAGCGCGACTTGATGCCGCCGATGCTCGCGAGCGTGTCTCGAAGCGAGACATTTCGCAGGGGCGGCATGGCCTCGCATACGAGCCGCCAGGTTTCGAGCGCCCTGTCGACGCACGTTGCGATTTTGATTTGCTTGCGGCGGAAGAGTTCGTCGGGATTCGATTCGCCAAGCTCGGCGATCGCTGCTGCAT
>CAKUEV010000267.1 GCA_934646845.1 uncultured Slackia sp. | reverse complement strand
CCCGCGCGAAAACCTCTTGCGCACGAAAACGCACGAAGTGCGTACCCTTGAAGGTAATTACCGCTGCATCATTTACGTAATGCCTGGTCGCTCATTCGCGAAAACGTCGATGCTGCCGCGCTTTCGAATTTAGGCTACGCACTTCGCGCGTTTTCGTGCAAGGTGCCTTCCCTATCGCCGAATCGCGACGCGCGAACCAGGCTTCAGGCCCGTTTCAATACGGTTTAAGAGATCGCCGCAAGATACATCGCGGCCGCGCGATAGAAGGGATGCGTGGTCGCAGAGGCGAGGCCATCGGCAAATTCCTTGAACCATACGCCAGCGTGCTCGTCGACGAATTGCCCATAGGCGGCTTCGGCCGATCCGCCCGGCAATTCCCACGCCTCATCGGCCGCTTCGGCGCCGCCCGCAACGGAGAACGCCAAGTGCTCAAGGAGCTCGCATTCGGTTGCCACATGATCGAGCGGCTCGTTGGTTCCTTGCGGGCGAGAAAGGCCGCACGATTTGCAGAACCGCTCAACTTCCATCGCGTATCGGTTCACAAAGAGCAGAGGCTGAGCGCCCGTGCACAACGAACGTCGCACGCCTTCATAGGGGCTGCACGCCGCATGGGGAGCTCCAATGAAAAGGCGCGTCGCCTCCGTTTTCAGACGTTCCAATCCGCCCTCTTGCACGAGGGATTCGCGCGCCAATGACGCCTCGGCATCGAAGGACGACGGCAAATCGACGCCCAAGCTTGCCGTGATCTCTCGCGCCGCATCGGCCCATTCGCCGCTCGCAACAGCATCGGCCAAAGTCGTGGTGGGGTATTTCAAGCTCAACGCCGCAAGCTCCCAAGCCGATGCTTTAACGGCCCATTGCGCCTTGTCGTGCGCCAAATCGTTCATAACACGCTCCAATTTCACTTCTCGCAACACGATTCCATCGTCTCGCTGTTCCACCACGTTATACGAAAGCGCCACGCACACGGGCAACGAGCGCATTCGTTCGAAGCAGCTCGGATGCATGATCAGGCATTCGCCCTCACGCTCGCAAAGCCCTTCCTCGCCTGCCGATTCGAGCGCACGATGCACGATTTCGATATCGCCATCGAATACCTTGAGGGTTTTGAAGAAGAAATCGCCTTCGTCTTGGACATACAGCGCCTCGTTCGGACGAAAAGCGCGATTCTGCGTTATCACCTGATCGCGATTCTTGTTTTCGAGCGAGCAATAGTGCACCCCAAGGCCCAGCCCTTTTCGCATGGCGAATTGCACAAGCTCAAGAGCCAAGGCTTCGCTTTCATCGATGGGCAAACCACCCGCATAGTCCCAGTTGTACACAACGGGATACGGAGGGTTTTTCACCTTGAAGCCCCTGCGGGAGAACTCACCCCAATCGTTGAACGGGTATCCGAATTCCAATAGATTGATACCCCATGCACCCACGGCATCAAGCTCGCAAAGCAGCAGCTCCATGGCCGCTTTCGTGCCGGGAATGACCGGCATCTCGACCATCGCGTGCGGAATGAAGCGTTTCACGAGCGCCATTTTTCGCACCGCGTCGTCTATCGTCGCACGCGATTCTTCAGGAGTGCCGGCGACATCGAGCTTCACGCTTAGGCGCAGCTCCGAAAGGCCCGCATCGCGCAAACGCTCGAGTATATCTTCCGTAAGAAAATCGCCCGCCGTATAAAGGCGAATATGGGCTTGAGGGGCACGATGATGTACATACGAGACGAATTCAACCGTCTGCTGCGCATGAAGAAGCGGCTCGCCACCGGTAAGCCCGATATGCGTCGCGTTTTCAGCGCCGCCAATCGAATCGAAATACGCATCAACCTCAGCCTGCCAGTGCTCATTCATGCGGCGAAGGTGTTCGCTTCCTGCCTGGTTCGAGTTAAAGCAGAAATAGCACGAGCGATTGCACGCAAGCGAGAGAAAGAACGTTTTCGAGCCGCAGTCGCCCGTACAAGCAACGCACGCACTCGAAAGCACGCCCGAGCATATGCTCGCTCCGGCATTGCGCACGCGCGCCCCGCTCGACGCCAACTCGGCGCGAAGGCGGGCAACCTGCGCATCGCACGCATGCGGCTCCGCGAATTCGATTCCCAAATCGCGCAGATGCCGGATATAGTCATTTTCGATTTCGTCGTATTCAGCGAGCCATGCAGCAAGCGTCGGACGGGTTGCAAGCGCGTCATCCATAAGAACCTCTCGAACCTAGGGAAAGCGCCAAGATACCGGCGCATACGACAAAATGGGCAAGGCGCACCGACGTTTTCCTAGAAAGCAAAGACCGCCCACCGCTTAGGCAATTGTACGCGCATGACCGTGAGCGCGACACGAGGCACCCTTATCAAACCTCGTTCCGCTTGGCGTCACGCGCAGTGCCACCTCTCAATCGCCGTGCTTTCAGGAAACCCGTGAGTTTTCCCGCATGGCTCACCGCGTGCACCAGCACGAGCGTGAGCAGCACCTTCGCGGAGGCCGCATGCAGCGGATCCCACACGAAATAGCCCGGCGCGAACAGCCCGAACGCCGGCAGCACCGTGGCGCTGACGAGCGCGCCCGACACCGCGCACACGGCGAGCGTCAGGAACAGCGCCGCGTCGAGCGCGACACGGGCCAGGGCAAGAAACGAGCGGTGGGCAGCCGCCCGGCAAAGGCCCGCGAGCGCATCGAGGCGCGCAGCCAGGTGCACGAGCAGCGCGGCAAGCGCGGCGATGCCCAGCCATTCGTGCGCGGCGATGCCCGTGAGCTGGGGCAAGACCGCCACCGCGAAAAGCGCCGCAGCGACAACGTCGAGCGCGGCCTTCCGTTTCTTCGGCATTCCCTACCCCA
>CAKUEV010000266.1 GCA_934646845.1 uncultured Slackia sp. | reverse complement strand
GCAAGGTCACGCGCACGGTCCATTCGGTCGAGAACAGGGCGAGCCGCATCGGCGTTTCGCTGTACCCGGCGCAGACGTGTCCGCAATGCGGCCGCAGGGTCGCAAGGCTTCGCCAGACCACGGGCCTGTGCGACCTGTGCCACGAGCGCAGCTTCGTGCCCGCCGTGAAGCAGCGCAGCGAAGCCATGAGGGAAGTCGCCAAATCGGAGTGCGACCCCGAGTACCGAGAGGCCGTGGCCGAGGCGAAGCGCGAGAGGTGGCGCCGCCGCAAGGCCGACCAGCGCCGCCGAAAGCGCGTGGAGGATTTGTAAAGTTGGGAATGAGCTTGGGAATACCCAGGTCAGAAGCTCGAAGTTTTTCGAACTTTTTTAGGAAGGACAGAAATGAGTAACGAAAGGAACGGCCATGAAGACGAATAACGCGCCCTCGGATTGGACCCCAGCGGGCGCGGCTTATGAAAGCGCATCGGATTCTACCACGTTGCGCGAAGACCTGCGATTCGCGGCCGAGGCCCTGGGCTTCCGCGAGTTGCTTGCGAACTTGGAAGACCCGCGAGAGGAGGCCCTGGCGCTGCTCGGCGGCGCGATGATGGCCCTGGGCTTCCTGCTGCTGGCCCTGGGGGCCTGATGCAGAGCTTCGAGGTGCTCGGGCGCTTCCCGAGCCTGAACGACTACCTGCGTATCAGGAACAGCCGCCAGCGCGCGGCCCTGAAGCGGGCGCTCGACCACCGGGTCGCCTGGGCCGCCAAGGAGGCGGGCATCAGGCCCGTCGGGCGGTGCATGGTGCGCGTGGTGTGGTTCGAGCAGAACGCCCGCCGCGATCTGGACAACGTGCGAACGGGGATGAAGTTCGTGCTCGACGGCCTGCAGAAGGCCGGGGTCATCCCGAACGATTCGCAGAAGTACGTGCTCGACCTGGACGACGGGTTCGGTCGAGACAAGTGCAACCCGCACATTCTGGTGCAGATTTACGAGGAAGGTGAGCCGACATGGCGGAAGAGATGACGAAGGTTCAACAGCTGGGCGTGCTGACCGCGCTGCAGAAGATGGTCAAGGCCAAGGCCGACCAGCTACGCAAAGAGGTCAACGCCGAAATGTCGCAAGACTACCTGAGCAATAAATCGGGCAAGGACAGGCCCGTGTTGCTTGACGGAATCAAGGTCGGAAACATCGTCATGAGTATTGACGAGAAGCACTGGGAGGTCACAGACCCCATCGATTACGAGGCGTTTCTGTTCGAGAACGGGCAGATGAATGAAACGTGGTCGCTCAATCCCGCATACACGCTCGAAGCGATGCGCCGCCTTGGAGACGATTACCGCTATATGTTCGATTGCAAGATGGAGCCAAAGGAGGAATTCCTGAAGTTGTTCGAGCCGTGCGGCGATGCGGTAGTCATCTCCGGCACCGACGCTGTTGTTCCGGGCGTCTCACCGTGCGGCGTTAAGACCGGTGGAATCAAGGTTTACAAATGCGAGCCGAAAAAGGTTGCCCCGATTCTGGCCCGCATCGGCGGCCTGGACGCGATGCTGCTCGGGGATGGTTCCCATGAGTAGCCGCAAAGAGGTCAACGACCGCCTGACGCGCACCAACATCAAGGGTCGCCAGTACATCGACGTGGCGCAGCGCATTCAGGGCTTCTGGGAGCTTTACCCGCAGGGCCGCATCGTCACCGAGATGGTGGCCGACGACGGCAAGCGCTGCGTGTTCAAGGCCGAGGCCTACGACATGGCCGAGGGAGGCGCGGGACTTTTGGCGACGGGCCACGCCTACGAGGTCAACAGCGGGCGCGGCGTGAACGCCACGAGCTACATCGAGAACTGCGAGACCTCCGCGGTGGGTCGCGCCCTGGGAATGCTAGGCATCGGCTCGACCGATTCAATCGCGAGCGCAGATGAGGTGATGAATGCGCAGCAACGACAGGCCCAGGCCGCCAAGGCCCCCGCGAAAGCCGCGCCCACCCCGCAGGCCCAACAAGACCCGCTGAAGCCAGCCAAGGCCCGCCTGTGGCACGCGCTGCAGAACTACGCGGCGGCGCATGGCGGAATCGCCGCCGTGCTGCTCGAAGGCGTGAGGAGCCGCCCGGACGCCCGCATGGACGACCCCGAGTGGCTGGAAGACGTGGCGTCCGAGTTCGAGGCGGCGGCATAAATGGGCGCGTTCGACATTTGGGACGAGATTCAGGAGTGCTCGCGGATGCTCGATGTGGCGCTCGAGCAGGCCAAGAAGCGCGGCTACCAGATGGTCGAGGCCGAGGCAGCCTACTACACGGCAAAGACCCGAACCGCCTACCAGATGGAGCGCGACGGCAAGTCGGCGAGCTTCATCGGGATGGTCGTCAAGGGCATGCCGGGCGTGAGCGAGGCCATGGAGCTGTACCACCGCCGCGAGGCCGAGTACCGCAACGCCAACGAGGCAATCATGATCTACAAGAAGCAGCTCGACATGCTGCGCGAGCAATACGCCCGCGAGTGGGGAGCGGCGAAGGAGGCTCAATGAGCCAGTGCGACGAGATTCTATCCCATCTGCGCAACCGCGGCCCGCTCACGGGGGCCGAGGCCTACCGGCTGTACGGGTGCATGAGGCTGCCCGCCAGGGTGAGCGACCTGCGCGACAAGGGATACCCCATCAGGCGGCGCATGGTGACCGTCGAGAACCGCCACGGCAGGCCCGTGGGCGTTGCCGAATACTACATGGAAGGAAATTCGAAATGAGCATCAACAAAGTTGTCATGACCGGCAATCTGACCCGCGACCCAGAACTTCGCGAGACCCCGAGCGGTTTCCAGGTCCTTTCGTTCGGCGTGGCGGTCAATGACCGACGCCGCA
>CAKUEV010000265.1 GCA_934646845.1 uncultured Slackia sp. | reverse complement strand
ACCCAGCGCTGCCAGTCGAGCCGAAGCTTCCGATCGCCGCGCTGCCGAGATTCAGCCGTGGCCCGAGGCCGGAATCGCGGCGCGTCGCCAGGCAATCGCGTCGGACCCCTATGCGGAAAAGAAGGGCTGCGTGAGCCTCTCGTTTATCGACGGGTTGGCCGCATCGCCTGCGCAGACGCATCGGGCGGTCGTGATGTGCCGCAATCGTTTCTTCGAAGGCGAAACCCTTGAAGTGCTCTCGCCTGGCCGCGGCGTGTTCACGATTAAGCCCACGCGTTTGGTTTGGCACGCCGCCGACGACGCGAGCCCCGACGATGTGGAGCGCCGTCGCGAGGGCGTTCTTGCCGGCGCCGATCCGCACGTTGTAGGCGGCACGCTGTGCGCCGTTAATGTGGCGAATCGCACGATGGAGACGTACTCGTTCGATTGCGCGGAAGAGCTGCGCGCGGGCGATATTCTTCGCGTGTTGCGAACCGACCAGTGCGAAGGCCGAACCATCGAATAGCATACGAAAAAGAAGGCGAACCCGGCATGGAGACAGTCCCTGCCGGGTTCACTGCATTTTGGGCGCAAAGCCAATGCTCGATTTCTCATGCATTTCTTGCCGCCGCAAATCGCTCTACTGCGATAAAGCGCTATTATCCATATCGCTTAAGTTGGTAGTTTTTGCATCGACCCCTCGATTTTGCTCGATTTCGAAAGCTGACGGCGCGTCTCGCCTGCGTGGATTTTGCATCAAGCGCTCAATAGGCGGCGCTTTCGCTTGAGGCCGAATCCACAAGGCGATTCGCGGTAAACCATAAAGGGCGAATCGCTGCGCGGCAAGGCGGAAGCGGTGGGTCGAAGCAAAAACGGTGGGCTGTTTTGCGCAAAGGAGTTCGCATGCACATCATCGATGTTTTTGGCAGCGAGAAGCTGCCTGTTTCGTTTGAGATCTTCCCTCCGAAGGGCGACCTTCCCGTGGAGGAAGCCCGCGAGGTTATCGGAGGTTTGGCGCCGCTTTCGCCGTCGTTTGTTTCCGTCACGTATTCAGCGGGCGGATCGGGCAATTCCTCGCGCACGATCGATGTGGCGAAAATGGCGCAAGACGAATACGATTTGAATATGATGGCCCACCTTACGTGCATGAATGCCGATCGCGCGGGCATCGATTCCGTGCTTGCGTCCATGAAGGCGGCCGGCATTGAGAACGTGCTTGCCCTGCGCGGCGACGCGGTGCCGGGTGCGGCTCCGAAAGATTTCAAGTTCGCCAAAGACCTGATTCCCGTTGCGCGCGAGGCTGGTTTTTGCGTTGGCGCTGCGGCGTATCCGGAAGGCCACATCGACTGCCTCGATTTCGACGAGAGCATTCGCCATTTGAAGGAAAAACAGGACGCGGGCGCGCAATTCTTCGTCACGCAGCTGTTCTTCGATAACGAACTTGCGCTGCGATTCCTCGATGCCGCGCGCAAGGCGGGCATTACTGTGCCTATCACGTTTGGCATCATGCCGTTTCTTTCGAAGGCGCAAATCCAGCGCATGGTATTCATGTGCGGCGCGAGCTTGCCGTCGCCCATCATCAAGCTGCTCGCGCACTACGAAGACGACCCGAAGGCGCTGCGCCAGGCGGGTATCGATTACGCGTGCCAGCAGTTCGTGGGCCTTTCGAAGGAAGGCGTCGACGGCTTGCATGTTTACACCATGAATCGTCCCGATATCGCGCAAGCTGCCGTTCAGGCGCTGCGTGATGCGGGCGCGATTGCGTAACGCCTGGCTGCAAAATGCCTGATTACAAGGTTAATAAGTCAGAGGCGCTGCGCTATTTGGGTTACGCGGGGCAGGCACTCGATGCCGAGATGGAAGCGCGCATCGATAAAAACATCGCGGCGTGCGAGCGCGAGGCTCGGCCGGGGTTCGTGTTTCGCTCGTTTCCCATCGAGGCGTGCGAGCGGGGCGTGCGGCTTGTGGGCAGCTCGCTCGTGCTCGAGGGCGCCGATATCGCGCGCCATTTGAAAGGTGCTGCGGAATGCGCTGTTCTGGCTTGCACGCTTGGCGTGGCGAACGAAGCGGCCATGGCGCGGCGGAAAGCGCAGAGCGCACTCGACGCGGCCATTTACGGTGCGGCGGGAAGTTCGCTCGTGGAAAGCGTGGCCGATGCATGCGAGGCGGCCGTGGTGGCCGATGCCGCGAAGCGCGGCATGCGCACGAACTGGCGCTATAGCCCTGGCTATGGCGATTTGCCGCTCGCGCTTCAGCCGGAAATCGTGCGTGTGCTCGCGGCAGACAAACGCCTTGGCATGGTGGCGACGGAATCGAATTTGCTCATTCCCGCAAAGAGCGTCACGGCGTTCGTGGGCCTGTTCGACGCCGACGCGAACCTCGATGAAATATCGGGCGTGAAGGCAAGCTGCGACGGTTGCGCCTGCAGGCAGAACTGCACGCTGCGCGCCGCCGGCACGCCTTGCTGGAAGCGGTAGCGTACAGGCCCGGCGTTCTTCTCCCAAGAGGGAACATATACTTCGACGTGCCCATTCCTCCGCCATGTTAATGGTGGGGGAATTCTTTTATTGAGCGGCCAATCTTTGCGCCTCAGCTTGAGTGGGAACGCCTCGTGGGTTTCGGCGAATTCGTATGCGTTTTCGCGTTTGCATGGGCAAGCCGCCGTTATTGCCCTGGGGTGACAATCGCTCGCATCCTGTCGCCGCTCGTAACGAAATTGTAAAAGCTCGCCCAGCCGCTCATTCCTTTGTATGCTCCAATGGGGTAGAGTGCTCGTATGTGTATTGTGGCGAAATGCCTACCCGGCGACGCCGTTTCATGGAAAGGGGAACATCGTGCGCACTATTGGCA
>CAKUEV010000264.1 GCA_934646845.1 uncultured Slackia sp. | reverse complement strand
TTCCACAGTGTTCCTGCAAGCTTCAACGTACGCCGACAACGCCCTTATACAGCAAGCCATAGCCGAGCGCTCGTCGACGCTCATGGCCCAAGGGCTCCAAGATGCGGGTTGGGCAACCGACAGCAACTACGCTAATAAGCTCATCGCGATCATGGACCAATACGACTTATATCGTTTCGACATATAGATGCGATACCGTGCCAGTTCTGGCGGTCTCTCAGAAGAAAACGAAAGCGGCTCCCCGCATCGGGGGAACCGCTTTCTTCATGCATGCCGTCAAGCGAAGGGAGGGAAGGTTGTGACGGCTGCTTCGTATTGGAAAGGGAGGGGGGTTATTAACTGCTACGCGTTTGCAGGTTCGGCAGCGACCGTTTCGGCGGTATCGGAGGCAGGCTCTTCGGCCTTAGCCTCTTTGGCAGGAGCCTCGTCCTTAGGAGCCTCGAGCTTTTTCGCAGCCGCCTTCTTCTTGCGCTTCGGAGCCTCTTCTTCCTCAGCCTCCTTCACGACATCCTTGTCGGTGCCAAGACCCTCGCGGAAGTTATGAATCGTGCGACCGAGCGAACGACCGAGCTTCGGAAGATGCTTGGGGCCGAAAATCAAAAGGGCCACAGCAAGAATGATGAGCAATTCGGGAACGCCAAGACCAAGAATTTTCATAACGCATATCTCCTTATAGGTGCGGTTGCATGTCTGCATTGCCTGTTGACGCTTTGCAGAATACTCCCGCACCATGTAAGGCGACTATCATGCAGCTTTAGGAAACCCCAGTTCACAACGTCATCATTTGTCATGCACGTTGAGTATTCGCCTATTTTTCGACCTTTTTACCCTCGCTGTCGCTCGATTCGCGACCTTCGTTGGGGAGCAATTCCGCCTTAACGGCATCGCCGGTCATGTTCTGCCAACGCTCGTGATTCCACTTCTCGAGATTCGTGGAATGGCGCATCTGAATAAGCTCGAGCACAACGGCAAACACCATGGCGAAATACACCATGAGCTTCTCCATGTGCATATCGAGCACCTCGATGCCGGAGTTGATTCCAAGGCTATCGAGCACGAGCAAAACGCCGATGACCGAAATGAAGACAAGCGCCAGAATCTTCATTTCCGTGTGCTTGTTAATGAAGTCGGAAATAGGATCGATGAACACCATCATCACCACGATGGCGATCATGACGGCCATGATCATGATGATGAGGTGATCGGCGAGGCCCACCGCGGTAATAACCGAGTCAATGGAGAACACGACATCCATCACCATGATGGTCGCAATGGCTTGCGTAAGGCCAATTTGACGCAGCGTTTTGCGTTCTTCGGAATGCTCGGCTTTTTCCTCAGTGAGCGCCAGCACATCGCGAAGCTCGTCAATGCCTTTGTAAATAAGATAGGCGCCGCCGAGCAGCAGCACGAAGTCGCGCACGCAAAAGCCATGGCCCCAGAAGCCGAGGTCAAGCGAGAACAGGGGCTTGGTCATATGCACCAGATAGCTTGCGAAGCACAAGAAGATGCAGCGCGAAATCATGGCGCCCAAAAGGCCGAGCTTGCGACCGATGTGCTGTTTTTCGGGAGGAAGCCTGCTTGAAGTAATCGAAATGAAGACGATGTTGTCAACGCCGAGCACGATCTCCAAGAAAATGAGCGTGACCAGCGAAATCCATGCTTCTGGAGTGGTAAAAATCGATAAATCCATGGTGCTCCTTTCGGCTGGAACGCAAAAAGGAACACGACCCCTCAGCGCCCAAGCCATAACATGCTTGCAGTAGCGCCAAGAGTCTTGTTATTTAAGACACGCCAGGTGAAATACCGGGTCTGTTGACGTGCCGCACCTCGCGAAAAATCGTGGGTGCCAACTACTCCCCCTTAGACAAACGAGACGGTTTATTCGCCGCCTTCGCGTGAGTGATATAATGACGGAGTTTTTTGCAACCAAGAACAGGATTGCTATGAATTTCACGAAACTACCGTTCTCTAAACAAAAACAAACCGACGAGGGACCCATTCGCACTATCGACAGCTCGTCTCTCGCACGACCGTTCGACCCGCCAAAGCCCGTGCTTATCGCTTCGCTCGTTTTCGCCCTTATCGCCGCCATCATCGGCGGCCGTTACGCCTTCGGCGCAATCGACGACATCCTTCATGGCGCAGAGCGCGATGCCGCCACTGTCGAAACGAACATTAACCGTGGGGTATCGTACGATTTGCCCATTATGGAAAACTACATTTCCCTTGACGATGCCACCATTGTGCAGTCGTTCGCCGACGCGGGATACCAGACGTACAGCATGCTTGGCGAAGGCGAAGAGGGCGTCGATGTCATGAAGCTTCCGAGCGACGTGACGCTTGCCGACGCCGCGCTCGTCTACGCTAAGGGCGTTTCAAGTATGGATGCGGTTACCGCGTCGAAATACCTGGTAGGTTCATGGCGCTTTACGGTTTCGCGCACCAATGGCACCGAGATGAAAGTTCGCTATTGCGACCTTGCTGCTGAAAATGCGCAAGATGCAGTACAGCGTGCATGGCAAAGCGAAGGCTGGGCCGATAATGGCAATGTGACCATTACCGCCGAAGGTGTTGACGAAATCGGCAACACCTACCGCGAGGGCACCATCGAGACCGAGAGCGGCACGCATAGCTGGCGCATCTCAGTATGCGACCTTGACGGCGTGTACAGCATTTCTGGCCTCCCAAGCACCGCTCAATATGTCGGCATCCGCATGAATTAACCTGTTAATAACCTGTTAAATGCTCGGAGCGTTTAACAGGTACGGACAAGCAAAACGGCAGAGCGGCGCGTCCACTGGAACGATTCGTGGGCGCGCCGCTCTGTAA